>JAITVC010000147.1 GCA_031286005.1 Bacteroidales bacterium | reverse complement strand
TATTTGTTATGTATTTTGTATGTACAGGTTATGTACAGAGTATGTACAGGGTATCTCCAAGTCCGTACCATCTCCGTATCAAGTCCGCTACAACTCCAGTACAAAATCTTTTAATTTTTAATTCTTAATTCTTAATTTTTTTTCGTATCTTTGCAGAAAAAAATCCTATCCCCATGAAAACAATCACTCTTACCACCGCATTAACCCTAATTAGTAGTATGCTGTTCTGCCAACCAAAAACGTTTACGTTCAAAACCAACAACCAAACCGAAATCATCCTTCTTTCGGAAGGACAACGTGAAGGCAAGCCCAACAATCTTATTGATGCCTCCGCTAAACAATTGTCCGAAACAATGCCTAACGGAACATACACAAGTGCTACAAACGCTTTTTTAGTGCGCACAACCAACGGGAAAAACATCCTTGTTGATGCCGGTTATGGCAGCGAATTGTTCAATAACATTAAATCGCTTGGTATTACGGCTGATAGCATCCATGCTATTTTAATCACACACATGCACGGCGACAATATCGGCGGATTACTCGACAAAGATGGTAAAAAAACATTCCCCAATGCGAAACTCTATCTCCCATCTCAAGAATATACGCATTACGTCGATCGCTCATCTTCGCTCAACGATAACGCCCGAAAAGCAGGAATGGCCGTAATTCAAGCCTATGGAGAACAAAAATTAGTGCTGTTTCAACCGGAAAAAGGGATGGTTGAAGACTGCGTGAAACCCATATATGCTATCGGACACACTCCGGGACACACCGTGTATCAAATCGACAATATGCTCATCTGGGGAGATTTGACCCATGTAATGGACATCCAAATGCCTTATCCCAATGTGGCTATAACCTACGACACCGATAGTAAGTTAGCCGTTTCATCCCGTTTAAAGATGCTGAAATACATCGTAGATAATAATCTCAACATCGCCGGTATGCACATCGCCTACCCCGGCATGGGAACCATAAAAACCAACGGAAAAAGCGGCTATATCTTTACACCGCTAAAATAACTTACCAGCAATAAATAAATCAGGGCAACAGGCGCCGCCAACAAAACACTATCCAACCGGTCGAGAAATCCGCCATGCCCCGGCAATAACGTACCGGAATCTTTTACTTGTAAACGCCGTTTGAAAGCCGATTCAAGCAAATCGCCTATCGTTCCTGCAACGATCACCACGATGGCCATGCCTATCCATATCAATGTTTCTGAAAGAGCGAGTTGGCCCGTTGTGAAATAGCAAAACGCCAAGCCGGTTAAAATAGACGCTGTAAATCCTCCAAAAAAACCTTCCCACGTCTTTTTCGGCGAAATACGTTCACACAATTTCGTTTTACCGAAAGCCATTCCCGAAAGGTAAGAAAACGTGTCGTGTACCCACACAAACGTGAATACAGCCAAAGGAAACATGGGATCTATCGAATGCATGAAAACCAAACACGCAAACGGCACAGAGATATATAAATAAATCCAAGATGAATGGTTGAAACGATGATTGTTCTGCCGGATTAATTGTTGGTATTCATAAACCGAAAGAACCATCAGTACAGTCATTACCGCACAAAAACTCCAAAAATTCAGCATGGATGCGAGAATGACCATTACAAAAATTGCGCCCGTAAAGGTTCGCAACACAAAATTAGAGCGTTGTTTCATCATTGTTGAGGAGTTGATGTGTCGATTAAAAACAGGTAAAGTTGTTTGGCGCCCAAACCTTGCTGACTTTCGCCGTCAATATCTTCTATTTTGCTTAATCCGTTAACAATGGAAAACTTGGACGGCATCTTTGTCGTAAATTTTTCTTTAATGAGTTTGAATACGGATTGCAAATCGGGCTGTATTTGCTCTACGGTTGCCACCACAATTTGCGTATCCAACACACTAAACAAGCGTTGTCCCGATGCAGATTGTGAACTGAATACGATACTGCCCGTTCGGGCTACTAAAAAATCACACGTCATCATGCCCACCTTACGCACAATAAGCTCATTCGGATGATCGGTAAATGGCAGACCTGCGTATGTTAAGATACGTTGCAAAAGGTCTTCAGCACAATACATTTTATCCCAATTTTCTTGATGGGTAAAAAATTGAATGCTATCAATCGCTTCTTGTATGCTTTCGCAATAGACAAACTTTCCACCCGACCGGATAAAATTCTCGGCAAACTCAATATCCAAACTGCTTTTGAAATCGTGATATACCGAGGACTCCAAATCCAATTCACGAAACGGCGCCGGTGCACGCTCTATGAGCGCATCCCGAACGCTTTTCAGCATTTGTTCTTTGGCGTTGGCATTGTTCATGCCACCACTTCTTTTGCGGCATCTGCCGGACGAGGGCCAAAGATTTGCTCTAAATCATCTCTGAAAATCACTTCACGCTTCATCAACGTTTCGGCCAAAACATCCAACTTTTCTCGGTTTACACTCAATATATCTTTGGCATTCTGATAGGCGGCTTCCACCATAGTATGAACTTCGGCATCAATCTTCTCGGCCGTCTTTTCACTGTAAGGTTTGGAAAAACTGTATTCTTGCGCACCTTGCGAATCATAATAACTGATGTTCCCGATTTTATCATTCATCCCAAAATAGGCCACCATAGCATAGGCTTGTTTGGTAATCTTTTCCAAATCGTTCATCGCACCGGTTGATATTTTGCCAAACACAACTTCTTCGGCTGCACGCCCGGCAAGGGTAGCCGTCATCTCATCAAACATTTGCTCACGGGTGGTTATTTGGCGTTCTTCCGGCAAATACCACGCTGCACCAAGCGCTTTGCCACGCGGAACTATCGTTACTTTTATCAACGGATGGGCATATTTCAAAAGCCAACTTACCGAAGCATGACCGGCTTCGTGGTAGGCAATGGTTTTCTTTTCTTCGGGAGAAATGAACTTGCTGCGGCGTTCCAAACCTCCGACAATACGGTCAATAGCATCCAAAAAGTCTTGCTTGTCTACTTCTTTTTTGCCATTGCGTGCTGCAATCAAGGCTGATTCGTTACAAACGTTTGCAATATCGGCACCCGAAAAACCGGGAGTTTGTTTAGCCAAGAATTCTATATCTAATTCGGTCGATTTTTTGATATTGCGCAAATGCACTTCAAAAATCTCTTTGCGCTCCGAAACTTCCGGCAGTTCTACGTGAATCTCACGGTCAAAACGTCCGGCACGCATCAACGCGCGGTCAAGAATATCAGCACGGTTGGTAGCTGCCAAAATAATCACACCGCTATTGGTACCGAAACCATCCATTTCCGTGAGGAGTTGGTTCAGCGTATTCTCACGTTCGTCGTTTCCGCCTGTAAACGCATTTTTCGCACGTGCACGACCTATGGCATCAATCTCATCAATGAAAATGATACACGGCGCTTTTTCTTTGGCTTGTTTGAACAAGTCGCGAACACGTGAGGCGCCCACCCCTACAAACATTTCCACAAAATCCGAACCCGAAATTGAGAAAAACGGGACTTTCGCTTCTCCTGCAACAGCCTTTGCCAACAAGGTTTTCCCTGTTCCCGGAGGGCCTACCAAGAGGGCGCCTTTTGGTATCTTTCCGCCTAAATCGGTATACTTCTTTGGGTTCTTCAAGAAATCCACTATTTCCATCACTTCCACCTTAGCTTCCGCTAATCCGGCTACATCATTGAACGTGGTTTGTGCATTTTTTCCATCAAACAATTGGGCTTTCGATTTCCCAAAACTAAAGATTCCAGCCGCACCACCTAAACCACCGGCTGCACCTGCGGCGCCCCCCATACGACCAAACATCATAAATAACAACAAGATGATCATAATCGGCCAAAACAAGCCAAACACGCCATCCCAAAAACTACGTCGTTCTTCGGGAGTAGGCTCTACCGGTATAAACGTTGGGTTGTTTACTTGGACGGTGTGTATTTGTGCCTCTTCAACCTTTTCCAAAAACCGCTCTACAGATGGAATCTGATACGTAAAAAACCGATTGGATGGCTTATTCACATCCTCCGAAACTAACCGTTTGTAAGTCGAATCGCTTGACATACTGCTTTTCTTGATGAAAACTTCGGCAAATTTCTCATTGACCATAACAATCTTTTCCACGTCATGACGTTCGAGCATGGTTTGCAATTCGCCCCACGTAATCTCGTAGGATTGAGCATCCCATTGATTACCTAAAATATTTACACCCAGAATAACAGCAATAACAACCGCATAAAGCCAATTCAGATTAAATTTAGATTTTGGTTTTAGTGGCCCTTGTTGATTGGGGTTTAGATTTGGCTTCTGATTTAGATTTTGTTGATTTTCGTTCATTGGTTTTAGTCGTCTTCGTTAACGTTGTTTTCGTGGACTCTTTTTGGGTTGTTTTTTTCGATTCTGCTTTTGCTGTTTTCTTTACAGCAGCAGCCTTTTTCACAGGTGTTTTCTCGACGGGTTCTTTCCGCACTGGGGTAGATTTCTTTACCGGTATCTCTTCCTCAATAGGCGTGATAATAGCATCGGCCCAAAGGTTTTCCAATTGATAATGATCTCTCACTTCCTTTTGAAAAACATGAACCACCACATCCAAATAGTCTAACAAAACCCATTCCGCATTGGTAAACCCTTCCGCATGAGCAGGGTTTTGCTGGCAAACGGTTTTTACTTTCCTCCGCACGTCTTCGGCAATAGCGCCTACCTGTGTGGTCGAATTACCGTGTGTAATCACGAAATAATCAAAGTTGGTGCCTTTAATATTCGTAAGGTCGAGCAAAAGAATATCTTCAGCTTTTTTTTCGTGCAACGCATCAAAAATAGTGTCTAACAAGAGTTCTACAGAGTTTCGCAATTTGGATTTTGCCATAAGAGTTCAATATTAAGGTACAAAGATACGAAAAAAATTACAATTTACATACAGGGCGCTTTATTTTACCGCTATATGCAACATCTCAATATCATTCAACGCCAATCGCACCGCATCATTAATCTGCAATGCTGTCGGATATTCCACAACCTCAATCGCAATGTAATCCCCTATTTTCAAGGTCATATAAGTTGATAAACGTGCAATAATATTGGAAATTTGGTGCAAAACACAGGATAGGCTAAATGTCCCCATTTCATTCACCGATAGCGTAGATACATCCTGAGAAATCTTCACAAACTCAGACAAGGCAAAACTCCCATCAAAACAAGTCGCACACTCCCAAGGAAACCCTTTCTCTATCTGCACATCCAAGGCAACTTTATCATAAAAATTAACCGCCACACCAATTTCATCATAATAATTGCCCGCAAATTTCTCTTGAATATATTTGCCTAATCGGTTAATTTTAACAACCAATGCCACTTTCGCATGCAACACCTGCACATAATCCGGCTTAAAAAACGGCCGATTCTTCAACAACAACGCCGAATCCGGAATCAACCGAAACTGATCATTTAAATCAACAAAAACTATTTTCATTAAACAAGCATTTCAATTTTCTGTAGATAAATCGGCTATCATTTGCTGTATGGTCAGCAGAAGCGGACAAACGTTATTTTTCAACGTATCGAATACCACCACCGCATCAATGCGGAAATAGGCATGAGCGATAAAATCCCGAAGCCCCATTATGTCTTTCCATTCCACATTTGGATATTGGGCGAGTAGTTTCCCTTCGCTGCGCCGATCAATTTTTTTGATTTCTTCGCCCACTGCCATAAGCCTTATAGCTGCAATATCCAAAACATCAACTCCTACAGGTGAGGTAAGAAAATCTTCTGCACTTTGCACCCATTCGGCTCGCTGAAGTATGTGAAGAAGCGATTCTTCTATGTTGCGCAACCCGTCAATTATCAATTCCTCGTTATGCATACACCGTCTCCTTTTCTATTCTGTCTTTGAAACGTTGCGGCAAATAGTCCGTTTTGCGCACCACATCCACCGGCGTGCCGAATATTTCTTCGAGATGCCGCTTAATACTGATGAGCGACAAGAGGCTCAACACAGGAGCTTCCACCAATACATCAACATCGCTTCCTTCACGCTGCTCTCCACGAGCTACCGATCCAAAAATGCCCATGCGCACAATTCCATACTCTGCGCCATGATCGGCAAAAAATTTCTGCAAAAGAAGCATGTATTGTTGTTTTGTTGCTATCATTTTTTTATTAAAAATTGTTTTGTAACATTTTCATCTGACGAATTTTCTCAAAAACTTGCATATTCATAACAAAAAGTTTTTGCAAAGATACAAAAAATTTATGAATTATACGGACACCCCCCCTGACACAAATCACACCCCTTCCCCCACCCATGCAAATCAACCCTTGACGTGCACTGTTTTTCAGTATTGTAATGGGCAATACATTTCCGAGCATCCAACTGATAAGGCATCAAAGCTCCATTAGGGCAACTGTTCACACATCGCAAGCACACTCCACACCCATCGTCAAGCGGCGTATCATAAGTTAGTTCTTGATCCAACAAAATCACGCCGATATTGCAATACGACCCAATCTCCGGATGAATTAGCAACGTATTCTTCCCCCGAAAACCCAACCCTGCTTTAATAGCCCACGCTTTCTCCAAAATAGGCGCAGTGTCAACAAACGAGCGCATCTTTGCCGCAGGAAAAAACGTACGGATTTCATTTCCCAAATCATGCAGTTTAGTCTTGATAAGCCTGTGATAATCCTCCCCACAGGCATATTTCGCAATCTTACCCTCTGGCGTTTCTTGCGATGTATAGCCGGAATAATCCCATAATACAACAATGATGGATTTAGTATGTTCCATAACCAAAGCAGGGTCGGAACGTTTGTCAAGATTTCGGGTCAGATAGCTCATTTCGCCAAAATCTCCACGTCGCAAATAATCTTCAAAATATACTTTATCGTCCGGCAAGGTTTCTGCTTTCGCCACTCCACAAGCCGAAAAACCTAAGTTTTTAGCATATTGTTTAATTGAAAATGTACGGTCGATGCACATGGCTTCGTTATTATTTTTTACTCTGCAAGCAACGTATTATCGGCATCTGCCACCAAAAACTCCCCTATTCGCGTACGGCGTAAGGCCGACAAATAAGCGCCCGACTTCAACCTGTCGCCAAAATCCCGTGCAATAGCACGAATGTAAGTGCCTTTGCTGCAAACAATACGAAAATCAACTTCGGGCATTTCGATGCGTGTAACCTCAAATGCCTTGATGGTAATAGACTTCGCTTTAATCTCTACATCCTGTGATTGACGGGCATAATCATAAGCACGCTTACCATCAATTTTCACGGCAGAAAAAATCGGCGGCACTTGGTCCTGCTCGCCAATAAAGGATTGCGCCGTTTGCATAATCATGTCCGTTGTAATATGCTCGGTCGAAAATTCCCTATCAACGGGCTTTTCCATATCATAGCAAGGCGTTGTTGCGCCAAGAACAAATGTTCCGGTGTATTCTTTTTCTTGGGCTTGAAATTCCTCGATGCGTTTAGTGAATTTCCCTGTACAAACAATCAAAAGCCCTGTAGCCAAAGGGTCAAGCGTTCCGGCATGACCAATTTTCAACTTAGCCAATTTATAGGTATGGCGCAACTTCCATTTCAATTTATTAACAACTTGAAACGACGTCCATTCGTAAGGTTTATCAATCAATAAAACTTGCCCTTCCTCAAAGGGTGTCAATGGTTTTTGATTGGGATCCACGCTATTTCTTCTCGTTAAGTTTGGCTTCCAAATCGTTGAGGCGCTTCACGATTTTATCAAAGTTCTTGAAATGAATAGCCGAGCGGCGATATTCCGCAGCATCCAAGGCCGGAGAGCCAAAGAATACGCCGTTCTCTTGTTTGAGACTTGAAGGAACACCGCTTTGCGCAGCGAGTTTCACACCATCGGCAATCACCGCATGGCCTGCAATGCCCACTTGTCCGCCAAACATGCAATGTTTCCCCACTTTCGTGGAGCCGGAAATTCCCGTCTGAGAGGCCATAACCGTATTTTCGCCCACCACAACGTTGTGTGCAATTTGAATAAGATTATCCAATTTTACACCTTTATGAATAATGGTCGAGCCCAATGTAGCACGGTCAATACACGTGTTTGCGCCAATTTCAACATGATCTTCAATAATCACATTGCCGATTTGCGCCACTTTGCTATACGATGCATCCGAAGGCGCAAAACCAAAGCCATCCGCACCAATCACACTACCCGCATGAATAATCACATCACACCCAATTACCGCATCCGAATAAATCTTCACACCGGGATAAATAATCGTATTATCGCCAATTTGCGTATTATCGCCAATATAAACCTGCGGATAAATTTTCACATTTTCGCCGATTTCAACATTTTCGCCGATCACAGTAAAATCGCCAACATAGCAGTTATCGCCCATTTTCGCACTGTCGTGAATAGATGATTTAGCAGAGATGCCAACCTTATTACGCTTGATTTGGTCATAAATTTCCAATAATTTAGCAAACGCCTGATAAGCATTTTCCACACGAATAAGAGTCGTTTTAACCGGCCTTTCGAGCACTAAATCGGCATTCACAATCACAGCCGTAGCATCAGTATCATAGATATAGGGCGTATATTGCGGATTAGCCAAAAAAGACAGCCCTCCTAAAACGCCCTCCTCAATCTTGCAAAGTTTAGTTACACATGCTTCAGCAGAACCTTCAATTTGACCATTCAAAAGTTGTGCGATTTGGGATAATGAAAATTCCATGTATTTAATTTTTTGCAAAGATACGAAAAAAATAAAAATTATTCACTATTTACTTCTTATAAAAGTTTCTGGCAAACCCGACAATAATAAACCGCACCTCCCAGATAAGCTTCTTTCACAATATCGCCACCACAATTAGGACAAGGTTGTTTCACGGTGTTTTTTGAAAGAATAGTTTTATAACCACCATTTTGGCCAAACAAATCTTTTTCCGTATCCCGTCCGCCTTTCTCCGTCATGCGGTTTAGCGTTGTTTTCAGATTATAAAATAGTTCGCCCTTTTCAAAATCCGAAAGTGTCGACTTTTTACGCTTAGGATGAATCCCGCTATTGAACAAAATATCTTGCAACACACCGTTGCCAAGTCCGGGAATACGTTGCTCGGTAGCCAGCAAGGCTTTCACAGACAAATCTCTTTTCACACTTTGAAAGATACGCTCAAAAAAAGACTCATCAAAAGCATCGCTCAACGGCGAAATACTGTGAAGACTACCTTGATAATACGGATTATCAAACTCATCTTTATACGCCCAAATTCCGCCATACATAGCAACCGTAAAAACCACACAACTATCATCGTCAAACACAATTTGCAGCTGAAACTTTTCAGGGCATTTCTCTACCGACGCATAATACCGCACATTCGTCCCATCACCCGCAACAACAAAGGTGTTATCCTCACAGCACATATCCACATACATACCATGCCCACGACAAGACAAAACTTGTTTTCCACGAAGAAGTCGGTCATAATCTTTCGGGTCGCCATTATACCAAGCAAATTTATGAGGACTCGTAGCAGTCAAAACTTTCGCAATTCGTTTGCCCGCCAATACATCTTCAACTTGCAAACTCATAACCTTAGATTCAGGAATTTCTAACATAGTTCAGCGATTTTAAAATTTATATTCATCCTTAATATTTTTCGTTTTGAAGCTCGTTTTTTATCAATGTATTTAAGTATTTTTTAAATACATAAATATCAACCTATTAATCCAATTTTTATACATTTTTCGGGGGAGATTGACCTCCAATTTACATGTTTTCGCCATGAGTATCCAATAATTGCTTGAGCAAATACGTTTTCCCAACCTGACGAACCCCCTCAAGCAAAAGAGGCTTCCGACCTTTTTGGTCTTTCCATTTTAGTAGGGCGGACATTAGTTTGCGTTCCATGTTTGTTCTGTTTTTTTACGAAGGCTCTATTTGCCATTTTAGAAAATTTCGTTAATTTTTTAATTTTGGGGATGGGTTATAATCCACACTCTATCTATTGAATCATATTCTAATTTATTTCTGTAATACGGAAGTAACATCAGTGCAGAATCAATCTTATGAGCCTCTATAAGGGTTTTCCTTTCATCAATTTTTGTTACAACAATCTCATATTTTTTACCAATAAAATCTAATATATCTTCCAGTAAATTCATTTGAAATTTTATTTCATTATATTTTCGTAATAAAGAATCTTTCTCAAAAACAAGAGTGTTATTTTCTGTGCTCAATTCGTTATAGGACACTACTTCCCCATCTCTTGATAAATAGAAATAAGTTCTATGAGTTTCTCCATCATTTAATTTCGTTTCCATTATTTGATTAAACAAAGAATCCGTACTTTGTAATCGAATAATGATACCTTGTTTTTCAATAATATCATTTCTATAATTCTGAATTTTATAATCTTGCACAAAAATCGCCCCTAAAGCAAGCATTGTAGCAATAAACATTATTGAAATTACTTGTATACTCGTTTTTTTGCGTTCTTTCAAATAATCTTGTGTTTCTTTTTGAAGTACATCTATTTTATTTTGAACTTCCTCTGGTTGGCACAATTTATATTGATCTAAAAACTCGTTATATTTATCAAGTATAGTATTTATACTGTTCGCATTTTTATTTTGTTTTTTCATGACTCTCGTTATTTTCTCGTTTGCAGACCATTAGATCGTTTTTCAAGTTCATTATTTCATCTTGAAACTGTTTCATTTGTTCTAGTTTTCCTTTTTCTATTTCAATAATTTTCAGGTTATTTTGGTTTTCTATTTTACTTTTCTCAACATTAAAAACTGTTTCTGTGTAATAACGACCAAACCAAAAACCAGCTGTTGAACAAGCTATTAAGATTGCTATCCAACTCCAATTATCTTCTAGTTTAACCAGTATTTTTGACTTTATCTTATCTTTTTTCTGTGCCATATTTTTAATCTTTCATATGTATTCTATTTCTCAATCTCCCCATCTATCACTCCTTTCGCATTCTATATCATTTAGTTGTCAAAACAAATTGCCTAATCCCTTGCAACATTAATGATATCTCATCTTTGGAATACTCTGAATATTTACCATGTGCAGCAAAATTGCGAAGTCCCAACCATGCAATTATTTGTTTTTGGTAGGCAGACGAATAAACGGAAGCTTTAGCTAAATCCGAGTTCATTAAATCAGCTTTTTTTTGAACTTGTGAACCTTTATTATTTGTTGTTTCGATATCAATTCCATTTGAAATACACAACTCTCGTAAATGAACTTCTAGTGTTGAACCAACCAATACCGCAGCGGGATCTTTGTAACCTTCATTTAAAAGATGTTCAGCCATTTCTAAATAATCAGAAAAGACCTCTGATTGGATAATGTCGCTAAAAGATTTTAGGTAGTCGTTTTGCAGGTCACTTTTTAGTGCTGTTACAGGGCCAATTATATTTCTGAGTTTTTGTCCTTCCCAAATATCTGTTCTTTTTAAAATTGCATCCACTTCTCTGTAGTATTCTGATCTTTCTCCCACAATTCTTACAATAGCTGCTCTTGCCTTCGTCAAAAGGGTTGTGATTTCTTCAATGGTAGCACCACCTGATAGATCATCATATTTAGCTTCCGATTTTATTTTTCTAAAATCATTCAATATGTCATCAAGCTGTTTTATAAAATAATCTTTGTTCATTTTATTTTGTGTTAATTTAGATTTTTAGCGGTCTATTTTATGGCAAAATTCACCAAGCGCAAAGATACGAAAAATTATTGAATTTGACGTGTTTTTTAAGGTGATGGACTTAAAAAAAGAAAAAGTTATTTATTCCGTTTTTTCGTTACCCGTTTTAACTGATATTCCAAAACACCGATTTGTTTGGTCAATTCGGCAATTTTTGGTCTTTTTCATTGCTTGTTCTACACTTTTCATCTGTTATTAGCATATTACCTTCACTAATCACTAATACAGGCGCAGCATCAAAAACCACGAGCGCAGCGAGTACCAAACCGCAGAAAAAAGTCGAAGCCAACGTCGAAGATCATTTTTTTTCTGCAAGGCTTTCTTTTGTTTCGTTTTCTTTGGCCACAAAGAAAATGAAAGACATTAAAAAATAAGGTTCAAGATTAGAATAGAATGCATATCTTTGCATTATCTAATTGAGAACAAATGAAAAACAAGTACATAAAAAACGCTAAGATTTCAGAGGCAAAATTTAGAGTCATATTGAAGTTATTTTGTCTGGGTTTGGAAGCTCAAAAAGTATCTGAATTTGTCGGCGTAAATCGAGTAACCGTGAATAGAATTTTCAACAAAATTAGAGAGCGAATTGCAGAGATCTGCGAAGCAGAAAGCCCATTTGAAAATGGGGAAATAGAACTTGATGAAAGTTACTTTGGAGCTCGTCGCGTGCGAGGGGTAAGAGGACGTGGAGCAAAAGGGAAAACGCCTGTTTTCGGCATGCTCAAACGAAACGACAAAGTTTATACGCAAGTTGTAAAAAATTGCTCTGTTGCAGAACTGTTGCCGATTATCAAAGGCAAAGCTGATCCTTCTGCAGTAGTTTATACCGATGGTTTTAGAACCTATGATGGTTTGGCAGATTTTGGTTATAAAAAGCATTACCGAGTTAATCATGGCGAAAATGAATTTGCAAAAGGGCACAATCACATCAATGGAATTGAGAACTTTTGGGGGCTGTGTAAAGTAAGACTTTCAAAATTTAGAGGCATTCATAAACACAAACTGTATTTGCATATCAAAGAATGTGAATTTAGATATAATTTGAGAAATCAAAACTTATTCGTATATTTGTTAAATAATTTAAGAAAAAATCCGCTATTCTAATCTTGAACCAATTAAAAAATAATAAGATAAATGATAATATAAACGAAAAATTAAGTGCAATTCTGAGGCATATTTTACACTTCATAAACGAAAACCCAAATGCAAACATAGCAC
>JAITVC010000305.1 GCA_031286005.1 Bacteroidales bacterium | reverse complement strand
ATCACAAATTGGCACAGACGGCGGTTTTTCTCAGTCAAGGCGTACCGTTCATGTTGGCCGGCGAAGAAATCTTTCGTGATAAAAAAGGTGTTCAAAACACGTACAAGTCGCCCGACAGTATCAATTTAATTAATTGGGCGAACAAAACCCGCTATCAAACGTTGTTCGAGTATTACAAAACCCTTATCGCTCTGCGAAAAGCACATCCCGCATTTCGGATGGGCGATGCAGAACTTATTCGTGAGCATTTGTACTTTCTGCCTGTTCAGCAAAGTAATGTGATTGCTTATGAACTAACCAATCACGCCAATGGGGATGATTGGGGCAATATTATAGTGATATTAAACGGAAATCCGGGCGATATTAGGATAGACATTCCTTTGGGGGCATATACCGCCGTGTTGCGGGATGGACTGATTGATTTGGATGGATTAGGGTGTTATAATGGCGGGGCAACCAAGGTTTCCGGAACGTCTGTGATGATGTTGCGGCGGTAGATTACTCCAAATACCACACAAATGATTTCGTGAGGCGGGCAGAACATAATTTCAGTAAAACGTAATACACCACAACGGCCACAATTGCGCTACCGCCGTAGACTAACTCGCTTTCGGATAGTGCGGAAAGTCCAAACAACGTGCCCATACAAACCAAGAACGGCATCACATAAGCCAAGAATGCGGCTTTCAATCCTAATTCTTCTTGCATAACCACATTCACGGATTGTCCTATGGCATAGCGTTCGAGATTGGCAACGGGTACATCAATCAGTTTTTCCTTGCTTTCCGACATTTGGCATAGACTTTTGCTTCCGCAAGAGGCACAGGCCGAGAGTGCAATTATCTCGACTTGAACACTGGTTTTGTCGATGTGTTTAATGATTCCCGGATGTTTAATTTTTTTCATGTGCTATGAGATGTCTCGGCTACGCTTGACATGACGGTTTTTAAATATAGATTACGTTCACGTCTTTCAGAAATTTTGTTTCCAATAAATTGACAATGCGTTTAACCACTGTTCGCCGGATTTCGATTTGGGTAGGAAGGGTAGGGTCGAGATGCGCTCTATTCAACTTCGTACCCATTAGAATTGTGATTTCATCGGATTCCAGGAAAGCTCTAACAATTCGGTCGGCCGGATTATGACCTAAAATATAGGCGGGTGTATACGAACTCAAAATTTCGGCCACAGCGCTTAATGTAATCACACCTTCCGTTATCAAATTCACGCCCGGCATTTGCGATGCAGGTGGAAATCCTTGATGATATACATGCTCATTAATAATGGGCTCAAGCCATTCGCGCGATAGGATTTCGGCTGTTGTTGCACCGCTGACAATCTTTTCGCCATCGAACTTTTTGACCATTTCGGCAACAGCGGCATCTTTGGCTTTGTCGAATGGCGGGCCTGTAAACAACAGGAGTTTTCGTGGTGTTCGCAAATAAATGCAGGCACAGCTTGTGTCGTCTTTGGCTTTGTAATTATCGTTGAGATGGGCAATATTTACCACTTTGCGAGCTAAGTTTTGGGCGGAAATCTCTTTATCGTTGTGAACTAACTCCAATATAAATTGCGAAAGATTTTCATGCCCGAATCCCAACAGATATTTTCCATTACCAAGTCCCGACTGCGTTACTCCATCACTGAACACTAAAATCCGGTCGCCTTTTTGTTGGGTAAATTCACACATGGCCAACTCGTTGCTACGCACTTTTTCAGAGGTCGTAACAACGGTATTCCATTCCAAATTCAGAATTTTACCTTTGCGAACAACCACCGTTTGCGGGTTGCCATACTCTAAAATCCGTGTGTTTCCACCAATTTGAATATCTACAATCGTGAATGTGGCATAACTGATTTTTCGTTCGCTACACACCGGAAGCGTGTTTAAAACCACTTCGGCAATGCGGTTAAACTCTTTTTTATCTTTCGTGAAATTCATCGCCATTTTGGCTGTCAATGTGGCCAAAACATTGGCTTTAACGCCATGTCCCATACCATCGGTAAGAACGGAAATAACACGCTGCTCGTCCTTCAACTTTTCAGACAAAAACATATCGCCGCAAATCCGCTCTTTGTCGTGATTGCGCTGATTAACGCCAACTTCGATGTAATATTCCTCAGACACGATTTATTCCTCCTGTCTCAACGTTTTAATGATTTGATTCAAATCTTTTTCGGTATTGGATGCACTTTCGCCGAGAATAAAGCCAATTTCCTGTACCATCATCAGATTTTTATCAACGGTTTTCTGGATGGCTAAAACCAACTCGTCCGTATCGAATTTTTGGGTGCGCATTTGTCTGAAAATACCGCCAATCAATTTATTTTCTTGAATGTTGAAAACCGACAAGAGCAAGGGCGTTCCATTGATACGTACTTCTTTGTGGTCAACAATCTCATTGTGCCGCAGCACGAAATCGAAGAAATTAACAATACTTTTATCCAGCACGGTTTCCAAATTCGCTCCTGCCAATCCCGGAATAACATCCGAAATAGCGGCTGCATCTTCGCCAATCGTGTCTATAAGTGATTCGTTAGCTACTATAATTTTCTTTTCATTGTCCACAATAACCACACCGGCGCTGAGTTGGTTCATCACCATGCTGAGTGCTTGTTTGGCTTGAAAAGTCTTATAATTTGCTTCGTCGACCTGACTTTGACTATCATTGAGCGGTTGGTTCCGTTCATCCGCTTTTTTCATCAGCAGTTGATATTTTTTATCATCAAATGTCGGAACGGGTTTGGATGTGAATTGCGCTTGCAGGTTCAGATTTTTCCATTCTGCCATATTTGCTTTCCAATCGTCTACATCTGAGCTGGCCAACCGTTTTTTGGCATAATCAATAACATTTGCCGAACGCACGAATTTATTCGTATCGTCATGCATCGTACCCGGCCCCATCACACAGCCTTCGCAAAAAAACAAGTTCAAATGCGAGTGCAAGGTTTCATTTTCCATATCAAACGAATCAATCGCCTTCATCACATTTTGCATACCATTGGTGTTGCGAATATGGCCATCCAAAAGGCTTTCGCTAATATCGCCGGCCTGCAAGATGCCGTTGCTGATTGGATAAAGCAAACCTTTATGGCCTTCCAGCCCGTCGAAATTGGAAAACTCCACTTGCCGTTCTTGAATATTCTTCTCGGCTAACAATTTGCGAACTTCGGGGAACAGTAAAACCGCATCATATTTAGTTCTTTCTACATCTCTAAGAATATCGTTTTTATGCGCCAAACAAGGTGTGAGATAAACTAATGCAATATCTACTTTACTGAATTGTTCGCGAATAATTTTTGCGGCGACCATATCCGGCGACAAAATCGGCGCTAAATTCTCTATCAAATGCGGATAGTATTTTTCAACCAAATTCACAACCACAGGGCAATTGGCCGAAAGGTAATATTTCCCCTTAAAATCCTCGCTCAACAATTTCTTATAATGCAAAGCCACCAAATCAATAGCCAAAGCAGACGAAAACACTTTTTTAAAACCCAATGCTTTGAGCATGGATACAAACTTCCGATAGTCCGATATATCAGTAAATTCGGCAGAAATATCCGTATCGCAAACTAAAAATACAGGGCGCTCTTCGTTCAAAAGCCGTTTCACTTTCTCTATGGAATCTTGATATGAAATCGCTTTTTGAGGGCAGCCTGTATAGCAGGCTCCACAAGCAATACAACGCTCGGCAATGAAGTTTAGCTCGTTCGTTTCCTTGTTGTAGTCGATAGCCTTTACCGGACAGGCACGCATGCAGGCATAGCAGCGGGTACAAGAAGAATGATTGATGGATAATAGATGCACGATATGTTTGTTATTTGATTGTTTGGGGATTTTGGCTTGAGGTGCGAGTTCGCTTTGCGAACGGTGCGAGGTACGAGGTATGCTTTAAATAGCGTTTCCCCGCACCTCGAACCGCCTGCGAAGCAGGCTCGCACCCAGCACCTAAACTTATTCCGGCAGCATTACCACTTCAATGCAATTCTTTTCTTTCAGAATTTGCTGCGCTAAATTTTGGATAGCTTTCGAATCCGTTGTTGAAAAGGCCTTTTGCCATGTATTGTGAACATCATCGCCATAATTGTAATAGTAATTCAGCACATTGCTCCAATAACCATTTTCTTTCAATGCTTGCTCATGTTGCGATTTCATATTACCTTCGGTCTTGGCAAAATCGTCGGCAAGTACGCCGTTTTCAGCGATTTTCTTTAATTCATCGTGGGCTACACCTACCAACTCGTCCATCATGTTCGGATCGGTATCAAACGAGATTGAGAGCGAAAAACGTTCTTTCGGCTCTAAATAGACTCCTCCACGAACAGCAGCACCGTAAGTACCACCTCGTTTTTCACGGATTCCAAAGGCGTTGTGTCCATCGAGAAGATCGAAGAAATTCACCTTAACACCATAGAAGCGCTTTCGATGGACACCGACGTTCAAAAAGAAATAAAAAATCTTTTCTGGGAGTTGGGAAGCCTTTTAACCGG
>JAITVC010000106.1 GCA_031286005.1 Bacteroidales bacterium | reverse complement strand
CCGAAACAGCCGCAAGCAAATTGGGCGTACCCATCGTCAAAGTATTTGATGTGTCGCTCAAACCGGAACGCGCATCTGTTGCCGAAGTTTACCATTTTATCAAGGAAGAAATTGCTTTGGCAGAGCAGATATCGGTTGTAGGAACAGCACGCAGCGAGCGGATTACAAAAGATGCCGTTTGGGCGTTGAAATCCAAAATTCAGTTGTTGATGCATGATTTTAGCGAAGCCGCAACAACGGCTCAAGTGCTGATCAACAGCGGCAGATACCCTTTGGTTACAACAGAAAGCGAGTTGCTTGCCGGTTGGAGAAACGATACATGGAGCGAGGATATTCTTCTCATGTCGATTACTGCCGCAGAACCTCAACACATGAACAACTTGGGTATTTTCGATAATCAGGATGCGTTTTCGAGTCCCAAACGTCATGTGCCGGGGATGTTGCCCACACAGCCGGTTGTTAATCTGTTTCTTGCTAATGCTGGCGATTTACGCAACAACGTTTATCTGTCGAATCCGGCAACCGATATGGTCAAAATCAACAATGCCGACCGTCCGGGCGTTGTTTTCATCAGAAAATGGCCAATGAATTCGCTGTATGTGCCAAACACATTTTATCACAAACAGAAAGTGGCTCGCATTGCCGAGCAATATCTGATTGCTGCTGAAGCCTTGCACGCATCGGGTGGCAATGGGTTATCTGTTTTGAACGAACTCCGTACCAAACGTGGTGCACCAGCTCTCAACACATGGAGCGATGAAGAATTGCGCAACGAATGGGTGCGAGAAATGATTGGCGAAGGCGTGCGAGTTGAATGTCTCAAACGTTGGCATATTGGTTTTGGCGGTTCGCAAATCTTGTCGGCACGAAATCCGCAAAATGCAGACATCATCGAAGGCGGCAATAATCAAGCCGAATATGCACAACGTGAATGTAGGCCAGACTACTACCGCCTCACCTTGCCGGTGCCGGAAAACGAAATGCTCTACAACGCAAGCATAAAGCAAACTCCGGAATGGAATTCGCTCGAACCGTAAGGATATAAAACAATAAGCAAACATAATATCAACAAAAAAATCAAAAAGTATGAAACAATTTTTCAAAACAACAGCAACAATTGCAGCGGCCTTGATTATTACCATGACAGCCTGTAAAAAAACGGAGGAGAAACCAAATCCGGCGGCACCTAAACAAGCCACATTGACAACAACCGCAACATCTTTGACCGATGTGTGCGACAGCGAAACCATCACTTTGACGGCTACATCTGAAGATGCAACATCCTATCAATGGGAGAAAAAAATCGGCGCAACAGGAACATGGGTAGTTGATGCAACATCAACCACAGCCACGCTCGAAGTAACCTGCGAGGGCTATTTTCCAGATGAACGCTCTTACCGTGTTTCGGGAAAAAATGCCATAGGCCCAGGGCGTGCAAGTGATGAAAAAACCATCATTTTTAAAGCCTGCTCAACTCCCGAAAAGCCAATCATTACGGGAGAAAACAACACGACTACGAATTATGTGGAGCTGACGGCAAGAGGTAAGTATGCCACAGAATACAGATGGTATCTTAATGATGAACTCATTCTTGACGAAGAAGGCGAACCCGTTAAAGAAGCTGTTTGCAGATTCAAGAAAAGCGGAACCTATACCGTTGTCGGTGTTAATGCCAACGGTACAGAAGGCGTAAAAAGCGATGGAAAAGCAGTTGTCTATAGTGCTTTGGATCCGTTTGACATTACCGGAGAATGGTACGGTGTCGCTAAGTTTGACAATTTAGACATGGAGAAATTTGAGTATTTTTGGGATAATGCAGCTTGGACTACAACGATAGAACCCTTAAAAGATTCTTTGGGAAATGTTGTTAGCGACACTATTTTTGTAATAAACGATTATGCTGGCTTATTTACTGTATTTGGATTTATGCCTGCTCCTGTTAATCTGATTGTGTATAAAGACAAAGACGGAGATTATTATATTCCGAACAATGCGACTATGGTCGGTTTCGGAGGGTTTTTTCAATCCATACAAGGTGTTGTGAGAGATGATTTTGAGGGATATAATTTGCCTGATGATTACAAATTGTATTTTGATGTTTCGGCAGACCAAACAGCATTTAGGGTACCGCAAACAATTACGGTTGATGTTGAAGGCACACCAACGGAATTGGCAACAAGTGTTACAATGCAGTTTAGTTCAGGTTCGGATTATCTGCATGTATTGGATTTAGCATTCGTTCGCCCTGAAGAAGCAGCTCCTTATGAAGCAAAACGATGGGTTTCTTCACCCAAAAACGCTCCTATTGTAAAGGGTAAAAAAGCCCCTAAACAAGCGGTGCAAGAGAAAAGAATGAGATAGAGGACTCTCTAATAATGTCTATTAAAGAACGAAATGCTTGTCATTTCGTTCTTTTTTTGTATCTTTGTGGAAAAATGTATGATGTTACAACAAGAAAATATCCCCAAAACGGTAGATTTGAAAAAATTTATCGTTTCAAAAAGTCCCAAACTGGCGAAGCTTCTGCCTCGATTTGTCTATAATTGGATAAAAAGGCTGTTGCATGAAGACGGAATCAATGAATTTTTGTATGTCAATCGCAACTACTATGGCATTGATTTTGCCACAGAAAGCATAAGTTATTTCAATGCCAAATTGACCTCGATAGGCGCTGAACATATCACGCTCGATGGGCGATTTTTGGTTGCGGCAAATCATCCGCTCGGTGGGTTAGACGGTGTGGCGCTGATTAGTACGGTTGGACAAATTCGTTCAGATGTGCTGTTTCCGGTGAATGATGTTTTGATGATGATAGAGAATTTGCGTCCTGTTTTTGTGGGAATTGATAAGTTTGGTAGTAATCTGTCGAATACAAAACTCTTGTCAGATGCTTTTTCGGGAGAGCGTTTGATTTTGTATTTTCCTGCAGGGTTGTGTTCGCGCAAACAGAACAACGGTAAAATCCGCGATTTGGAATGGAAAAGCACGGTTATCTCTCAAGCGCGAAAGAATCAACGCGACATTATACCAACGTATATCAATGCGCATAACTCTAAACGCTTTTACAATTGGGCGTATTGGCGGAAGAAATTGGGTTTGAAAGTTAATATAGAGCAATTATTTTTGGTGGATGAAGTCTATAAATTTAATGGAAAACCTATTACTATAACGTTTGGAAAACCTATTCCTTATAGCACATTTGATAAACGTTTCAGTGATAAAAAATGGGCAGAATTATTGAAGCAATACGTTTATAGCCTAAAATCTGACCCCGATAAAACGTTTGGATATATTTTGTAGATTGTGATTTTTTTTGTACCTTTGCATAAACAATACTATGAATATCTACGAGAAAACGGGTGATTTTTTACTGGATTTGGCTAAACTTGTTGTTGGAGCCGTGATTTTGGGTGGAATTATGTCGGAAGGTTTTAATACCTACAAATTGTATTTATTGGGAGGTCTTTTCACAAGCGTAACTATAATTGTTGCATACGTATTGTTCAAAAAAGGAAATAAAAACAAAATAAAAGAATAAAAATGGGATTGTATTATTTTTTAGGTGCAATGACTGTAGTAGTTGCTATCGCAGGGATAATTGTTGTTGTTCAAAATCCGGATGTATTTTTTCCAAACAGAAAACATGCAGCCTAATTTTATGGAAGCAATCATAGCTCCGATAGACAAAGCATTATTAAAAGCCGAATTAATGCCGGATAAATGTTTGCGAAAGACCAATTATGGGAATCGTGAAATTTTTTCAGTAACGTGTCATAATGCGCCGAATGTGGTGCAGGAAATCGGACGTTTGCGAGAAGTCAGTTTTCGTGAAGCGGGAGGAGGAACAGGAAAATCCGTTGATTTGGATGAGTTTGATTTGAGCGAAGTGCCGTATCGCCAATTGGTTGTATGGGACAAAGATGATGAAGAAATAGTGGGCGGTTACCGCTATTTGGAAGGCTCTATAATTCCGATTAAAGATGGAGTCCCCCAAATAGCAACGTCGGAGTTGTTTCATTTTTCACCGAAATTTATTCAAGATTATTTACCTCAAACGATAGAACTCGGACGTTCATTTATACAACCCAATTACCAATCATCAAGAAGCGGATTATTTTCTTTGGATAATCTTTGGGATGGTTTGGGTGCCTTGGTGGTTTACAATCCGGATGTGGATTATTTTTTTGGAAAAGTAACTATGTACACCACTTATAATGTTGCGGCACGTGATTATTTACTGCGTTTTATGAATTTGTATTTCAAAGATGAAGAGCAGTTGGTAACGCCGATTGAAGCCGTGCATTTGGTTACGGATTTGAATGAAATAGACACCTATTTGAATGGCCTATCGTTGGAAGAGGCTTTTAAGGCAACGAATAAAAAGGTGCGTGAATTGGGCGAAAATATTCCGCCGTTAATTAGCGCATATATCAAATTATCATCAACGATGAAAACGTTTGGCACGGCCATTAATGCAGATTTTGGCAGTGTTGAAGAAACCGGAATTCTAATTAAGATTTCCGATATTTATGAAGATAAAAAATCACGACACGTAACATTTTAATTTATGGAATACAATACAACTCGCAGCCCTTTAGCCATTCGCGAATACGGGCGCTCGATACAAAGCATGATCAATTTCGCAAGCACGATTGAAGATCGTGAAAAACGCAACGATGTGGCACGCTCGATTATTCGGGTGATGTCGCAACTCAGCCCGCAGGACGGGAATCGAGAGGAGCGCGAACAACAACTTTACGACCAATTATTTGTGATGTCGAATTTCAAATTGGATATTGATTCGCCATATCCGATTCCGACACAAGAAACGCTACACAAGAAACCGAAAAAAGTACCTTACCCTACTAATGGTATTCGTTTGAAACATTATGGACGCAGTTTGCAGCGGATGATTATAAAAGCATCCGAAATGCCCGATGGCGATGAGCGCATAGCCTTAGTAAAACTGCTGATTATTCAGATGAAACGCGCGTATACGCTGTGGAACCAAAATGTTCTTGACGAGCATTTGATTGCCGAACAGTTGCGTATCTTATCAGAAGGACAAATCACATACACATCGGACATGTATACCGACATCACGCCGGAATTGCCCGAAATCGGTAACAGCACACCTAAGAAAAAGAAGAAGAAGAAAAAAAAGAAAAACAACAATAACAACGGGTCTAAATTTTAGTTATGAGTTCGTTTGTCATACAAGGCGGTCGTCGTTTGAAGGGCGAAATTATTCCACAGGGCGCTAAAAATGAGGCGCTTCAAATTATATCTGCAACTTTATTGACGTCGGAAAAAGTGATTGTCGAAAACATTCCGAATATTCGCGATGTCAACAAACTTATTGAGTTAATCGGAGCGTTAGGGTCGAAAGTGGAAAAATTAGGCGAAAGCATCTATTCGTTTCAAGCCGATGCACTGAATTTGGATTTCATGAACACTGAGGAGTTTTCCCAAATGGTGGTATCGCTGCGTGGCAGTATCATGCTTGCAGGGCCTTTGTTGGCCAGATTTGGCAAGGCTTTTGTGCCGCAACCCGGTGGCGATAAAATCGGTCGCCGGAGATTGGACACGCATTTTATCGGTTTTGAGAAGTTAGGTGCAACGGTGAGTTACGATACGGCAGAATCAGCATTTACCATCACGGCGAAAGAGTTGAAAGGGGAGTATATGCTGCTGGACGAAGCCTCCGTTACGGGGACGGCCAACATTGTTATGGCAGCCGTTTTAGCCAAAGGTACGACGACGATTTTTAATGCCGCTTGCGAGCCTTACTTACTGCAACTTTGCGAAATGTTGAATCGCATGGGTGCAAAGATTTCGGGTGTTGGTTCAAATCTTCTGACCATAAAGGGGGTAAAAGAATTAAAAGGCACTACGCATCGCTTGTTGCCCGACATGATTGAAGTTGGGTCGTTTATCGGTTTAGCGGCAATGACGAAGTCTGAAATCACTATCAAGAATGTGAATTACCAACAACTTGGCATCATTCCGCAAGTGTTTCGGAACTTAGGCATCACGGTAGAGAAACAAGGCGATGATATTTATATTCCGTCGCAAGAGCATTACCAAATCCAGCACTATATGGATGGGTCTATTTTGACGATTGCCGATGCACCTTGGCCTGGATTTACACCGGATTTGATTAGTATAGCGTTGGTAACGGCTACACAAGCCAAAGGCTCGGTGTTGATTCATCAAAAAATGTTTGAGAGCCGTTTGTTCTTTGTCGATAAATTGATTGATATGGGTGCGCAGATTATTCTTTGTGATCCGCACCGAGCAACAGTTATTGGCCTTAATCACGAATTGGCATTACGGGGCGTGCGCATGGTTTCGCCCGATATTCGTGCCGGTGTGGCGATGCTTATTGCAGCACTTTCCGCCAATGGCGAAAGCACCATTGAGCACATCGAACAAATTGACAGAGGCTATCAAAATATTGATACACGTTTGAATGCTTTGGGTGCGAAAATCGAACGTCGTAATTAGTTTAGATTGATGGTAATAAAAAAAAGGACACAGATTTGTGTCCTTTTTTGTGATAAATTTACAAATTAGAATTTGTAGATAAATCCAATGGTAATAGGACTACCTATTTGATTACCATCGGGGTCAAGAGAAAGGCCGGTGGAAGCAACATTATTAGTATTCACACCCAAGCCAAAGTGTGTCGTAGTAGTTTTGGTTTCAGGGTCAACAGTCAAATCTTTTTCAGTCGTTGACATAAATCCAAGTTCCAAGAAGTTAAGATTGGCCAGCAACGTGATTTTTTCTGACAAATTGTAAGCTAAAACAGGAACAACGTTGATACCGAAGATGCTAACTTTACTTTGATCTTCTTTAGTATCTCCAAATTCGACTTTTCCTTTTCCTGCACCAAATCCAATACCAGCATCAGCATACACAGAAAACTTACCGAATGATAAAAATGTGTATTGAGCAAATAATTCAGCGCCAAATAGCGGAGCTTTGATTATCAGATCATCATCAGAGCCCATAAATTTAAATTGAACACCTTTTACAGATGTAAAATTAAGACGTACACCGGCGGCAAGTTTATCACTGAGTTGATAACCAACCATAGGGGCGATAGTAAGCATAGATGTTTTTTCAACATCTTTTGTTTTGTCAGAGGTGAATCCTAATTGACCGCCAACAAAGATTTGGGCTTGAGACATCATTCCGAAAGAAACAAGCACTAAAGTAAAGATAATTTTTTTCATGTTTTGTTTGTTTTGTTTTTGTTTTTTAGTTTAACATATTATTATACGTTATTTGTTCTAAAAGGTTACAAAAAATATAAACTCTTTTGTAAGAATTGTTTTCTCGCACAGGGCATAAAAAAATAGGAGTGGACTATGTCCGCTCCTATTTTTTAAGAGAAAATAACGATTAGTATTTTCTTGAAGGTCTTGAATCGCGACTGTTGCTATTGCGGTTAAAACCACCGCCACCTCTGCTATCTCTACCATAACCGCTATCTCTACCATAGCCACCTCTGCTGTTGTTGCTTGAGCGACGTTCGGTACGTTCTTTAGCTACGTTGACGATGAGAGTCTTACCTTCGACCTCTTTGCCGTTTAATTCTTCAATTGCAGTTTGTCCGGCTTTAACATCGGCCATTTCTACAAAGCCGAAGCCTCTTGATTTTTGAGTAAAGCTATCTGTGATAACTTTTGCTGACGTAACTTCGCCGTAAGCTGCGAATAAATTTGCTAAGTCAGCATCGTTCATGCTATAACTTAATCCTGCAATGTAAATGTTCATTAATAAAATTATTAGTGGGTTTATCTTTTCTTTGGGCCTGTCGGAGTTCTTCTTGGACGACGATTGCCATCTTTGTTATCGTTTTCGCCACGAGGAGAGCGTTTGCCTTTTTTGCCGTCTTCTTCGCTGTCGTCATCTGAAAGGTCAGAGTCGTTTAATTCGCTATCATCTTCTTCGGGTGCGTTGTCTTTGTCAAATTTACGTTCAGCCAAACCCTCTTCAATAGCTTTTGTCATAGCTTCAACAATCATTGTTATGGATTTAGAAGCATCATCATTGGCTGGAATAGGGAAGTCGACCAACTCCGGATTGGCGTTGGTATCAATCATTGCAAACGTAGGAATGTTCAACCGTTTAGCTTCGGCAACAGCAATGTGTTCTTTCAAAATATCTACAACAAACACAGCAGACGGTAAGCGTGTTAAATCAGCGATAGAGCCCAAGTTTTTTTCCAAGTTAGCTTTTTCGCGCGAGATTTGTAAGCGTTCACGTTTTGAAATTTGTTCAAAGGTTTTATCGGCCATCAAACGGTCGATTGCCGACATCTTTTTTACTGCTTTACGGATCGTAGCAAAGTTGGTAAGCATACCGCCCGGCCAACGTTCGGTAACGTAAGGCATTCCGGTTGGAGCCACTAACTCGGCAACGATGGTTTTAGCTTGTTTTTTGGTAGCTACAAACAGAATTTTTTTACCCGATTTGGCAATTTGTTTCAAAGCAGCAGCGGCTTCTTCAACTTTTTCAACGGTTTTGTTAAGGTCGATGATGTGGATTCCATTTTTCTCCATGAAAATGTACGGAGCCATTTTAGGATTCCATTTGCGTCTCAAGTGACCGAAGTGGACGCCGGCTTCTAATAATTGGTCGAAATTTACTTTACTCATGATATATTGTTT
Organism: Bacteroidales bacterium; assembly: GCA_031286005.1. The sequence goes on along the minus strand of JAITVC010000106.1, from coordinate 2,539 downwards.
TGTTTACGTTCTAAAAAAGGCAATCGCAGGGTAGCTACGCGAGTAGGTCGGTGCGATTTTGATGCTAAACAAATTTAGTTTGAAAGTTTTTAAAGTTTGTAAAGTTCATAAAGTTGTCGTATTTCGTAAAATTAAGTATCAAAAAAACATCAATTAGGCGAAGCTACTTTATAAACCGTATAAACTTTAAAAACTTTATAAACTGACTAACGTTTGGAGAATTGGAAGCGTTTACGAGCTTTCGGTTGCCCCGGTTTTTTACGTTCAACCATGCGGTTGTCGCGAGTCAAAAGCCCTTTAGCTTTCAAAGCAGGACGATTTTCTTCACTAACTTCGCAAAGCGCGCGCGCGATACCCATTCTGAGAGCTTCGGCTTGGCCTTTCACGCCACCACCGTCAAGGTTAGCCACAACATCATATTGTTCGGCAACGCCAACAGTTTCGAGCGATTGCCGAACTACATACTGCATAATCGCTGTTGTAAAATACTCTTTGTAATCTTTTCCGTTAACCGTGATACTGCCTGTGCCGGGTTTCAAATAAACGCGAGCAATAGCAGTTTTGCGGCGACCGGTTTTGTTGATTGCTGCTTCCATGCTTATTTCAAGTCTTTAATATTAACTAATTTCGGTTGTTGAGCCTCAAATTTATGATTTGGGCCTACGACAACGTGAAGATGCGTATAGATTTGGTTGCCGAGTTTGTTTTTAGGCAACATCCCTTTAACGGCTTTTTCAACCACGGCATAAGGTTTTTTTGCTAAAAGTTCGGTTGGCGTGGCAAAACGTTGTCCACCCGGATAACCAGTATGACGAACATATTCTTTATCCGTCATTTTTTTGCCCGTCAAGCGGATTTTCTCGGCATTGATAACAATTACATGATCACCACAATCAGCGTGAGGCGTGTAATTGGTTTTGTACTTTCCGCGAAGCAAGTTTGCGACCTCGGAAGCCAAGCGACCTAAGTTTTGATTTTCAGCATCTACAAGCACCCACTCCTTGTTTGCGGTAGCGGCGTTTGCAGAAATTGTCTTGTAAGTTAACGTATTCATTCTATTCGCTGTTTTTCAATAAGATAGTTTTCGTCCGTCTAAAAACGGGAGTGCAAAGTTACAAAAAATATTTTAGATAGCCAAATTTTATTCACAATTTTTTGTTAAAAGGCTTAATTTTATTTTGAGATGCCCGACTTTGTTCGTACTTCCTTCGATACATGTTCGATTGCTTTTCGATCATCCTTCTATCGTTCTTCGATCAGCATTCGAACAATGATCGAACATGTATCGAAGGAAGTACGAACAAGGTCATGCGCTTCAAAAAAGTTTTGTAGCTATTCTAAATTCGTAATTAACTTCGTTGAGGCCTTGCGGCGTTCGTAATTTTTTTGTATCTTTGCCATTCCAAATAATTAAATGATATGAATAAGATCTTATTGATTTGTCTGACAAGTTTGTGCTTTTCAGGCTTCGCGCAAACAGATGTGTCTTGGATGCGTTATCCGAGCATTTCGCCCAATGGTAAAGAAATCGCTTTTATGTACAAAGGCGACATTTACAAAGTGAGTGTAGACGGCGGTCGCGCCATGCAACTTACCACCCATGCGGCCTACGACTATAATCCAAAATGGTCGCCCGATGGAAAAACGATTGCCTTCAACTCTAATCGTTACGGCAATCACGATGTGTTTGTTATGCCGGCCGAAGGCGGTGCTCCAACACGGTTAACAACCAATTCGGCAAACGAAAAAGTACAATGCTTTTCGCACGATGGCAAAGAAGTGTATTTCACAGCCTATATTCAACATCCGGCAGCTTATGCACAATATCCGACAGGTTGGGCTACGCAGTTGTTCAAGGTTTCGGCACAAGGCGGACGTTCGTTCTTGGTGTTGCCTAATGCAATGAATAATGTAACGATGAGTGCTGATGGTAAGTTTTTGGTTTATGAAGCCGTTACAGGACAAGAAAACGAATGGCGGAAACATCAGACTTCGTCGGTTGCACGGGATATTTGGAAATATGAATTTGCAACGAAAAAATTCACGCCAATCACGAAAGACATTGCCGATAATCGTAATCCTGTACTATCTAACGATGGAAAAACAATCTATTTTTTGGGTGAACATTTGGGCTCTCTCAATATTTGGAAATCCACAGAAGCGTCTTCGCAGGATTCTATAACAAATTACCAACGTCATCCTGTTCGTTTTCTTTCCATTAGTAATGATGATGTGCTTTGTTTTACGTATGATGGAAAACTTTATGTGAAATCCGAAGATGGTGAAGCTAAGCAAGTCAAAGTCGATATTTATCGTGATAATGAGAATCCTGTAATCAAACAAAATCTTTCAAACGGGGCATCAGAAGCGGCTTTTTCGCCCAATGGCAAAGAAGTGGCCATCGTTGTTAAGGGTGATGTGTATGTTACATCCGTAGAGTTTGGAACCACCAAACGCATTACTAACACCCCCGGAACAGAGCGTAGTTTGACTTGGGCTGCCGATGGCAAGAGCATTGCTTATGCTGCCGAGCGTGAAG
>JAITVC010000231.1 GCA_031286005.1 Bacteroidales bacterium | reverse complement strand
TATACATACTTATGGTCATAACCTAACGGCAATTCGCCAAACTGTTTGGTAAATCGATGTTTACACGTATCATCTTTGCCCGAATTGCACCAACAATCACGTCCCCAATCGCGGATAGAATTGATAATCTTTTTCAATGTTGGGTTATTAGTGTAAACAGCACCGCCTTCGCCCATCGTGATATGATGTGGCGGATAAAAACTAGATGTGCCTACATCGCCGATGGTGCCACTGTATTTCCATTCGCCGTCAATATAATATTTTGATCCCAATGCATCGCAATTGTCTTCAATTAACCATAAGTTATGCTTATCACAGAATGTTCTCACGGCTTTCAAATCAAATACATTGCCCAGCGTGTGGGCAAGCATAATTGCTTTGGTTTTCGGGCTTAGTGCTGTCTCGAGTTGTGTTACATCCACATTGTAAGATGGGATTGTTATATCTACAAATACAGGAACAGCGCCATATTGAATGATAGGCGTAACCGTTGTTGGGAATCCTGCAGCTACTGTGATTACTTCATCGCCACGCTCAATGGCACGACTACCAAGTAATGGTGAAGTCAACGCCATAAATGCGACTAAATTTGCCGATGACCCTGAATTGACCAAACTGCAATATTTTACACCCAAAAATTTTGCAAATTCAGTTTCGAACTCTTGTGTGAAACGTCCTGTCGTTAGCCAAAAATCGAGTGATGCGTCCACTAAATTCACAATTTCGTCTTCATTGAAGAATCGACCGCCATAGCTGATTCGGTCGCCTTCTTTGAATGATTCTTTTTGGCCGAAGGTTTCAGCATGGTATTGTTTGACAAGGGTTAATATTTGTTCTCGAATCGTGCTCATCGCTTATGCCATTTCGTAATTGGTAATTTGTTTGGTCATTTCGTCAATAACATTTCCTTTTTGATAATATGTTTTGTACCACATCAATGTCTGTTCCAATGCTTGTTTTGCGTTCCATTTCGGTTGCCAATCTAAACTGTTTTTTGCTTTGGAAATATCTAAAGATAGCAAACCGGCTTCGTGTGGTTGATTGGTTAGTAGCGGATAATTGACTGTTCCGTTTCCCCAGATTTCCAAGGCCATTTGTACCATATTATCGACTGTCAGAACATCATTGGAATGAGGCCCAAAATTAAATCCTTCGGCATATCTCATAGGATTTTTAGACAATTTTGCACCTAGCGTTAAGTAGCCGAGCAACGGTTCCAATACGTGTTGCCAAGGACGCACTGCTTTCGGATTTCGGATTACAATTGGTTCATTTTTGGATAATGCTCTAACCACATCGGGAATCAATCGATCGGCAGCCCAATCGCCGCCTCCAATCACGTTTCCTGCACGCGCCGAAGCTATTGTTTTTTTGTGTTTATCGTAATCTTTGGGATTGAAAAATGACTTGCGATAACTGTTGATGACAATTTCGGCACAAGCTTTGCTGGCGCTGTACGGATCATATCCGCCCAAGCGATCGGATTCTTTGTAGGCCTGACCGGTTTCGTTATTTTCATAAACTTTATCTGTTGTAATCATCACGCCAACACACGGTTTTTCCAACATCCGAATGCCGTCTAAAACATTAGCCGTTCCAATAGCATTCACCTCAAACGTTTCGGCAGGAATATGGTAAGATTCGCGAACCAAAGGCTGTGCAGCCAAATGAAAAATAAAATCCGGCTGACAATCCGTTATGGCTTGATGTAATTTTTTCGCATCTCGAATATCGCCAATAATGGATTTGCAAAGCATATCACCGGAAATTTCGTGGAATAAACTTGGCTTTGTGTTTGGCTCCAACGCATAGCCCACCACTTTGGCACCAAGTTGATGCAACCAAAAAATAAGCCACAATCCTTTGAAACCGGTGTGCCCGGTAACAAAAATCGTTTTGCTGTTGTATGTATGTTTTAGTTCCACGTTTTCCAAGGCGCTGTGCTTTTATCCCACATTTCGTTGAGTTCAACATTATCTCGCAACGTATCCATCGGTTTCCAAAAACCGTTATGCCTGTGAGATGCCATCTTTCCTTCTTGTGCTAATTTCTCCATCGGCTCGCGTTCTAATATAGTTTCATCGCCTTGATCGAGATAATCAAAAATTTGCGGTTCACAAACAAAAAATCCGGCATTAATCCAAGCGCCATCGCCGGCAGGCTTTTCTTGAAAGGTTTTAACTACTCCGTTTTCCGAAATATCCATAGCTCCGAATTTGCCTTTCGGTTTGTAGGCTGTAACAGTCATCAAAACATTTTTTTCTTTGTGGAATCGAATTGCATCGGCAATATTGATATCGCCAACACCATCGCCGTAAGTTAACAAAAACTGTTCATTTCCGATATAGTCTTGCACACGCTTGATACGCCCGCCAGTCATGGTGTTCAAGCCTGTATCAATCAATGTAATTTTCCATTTTTCTCGTACTTGATTATGTACAACAACGGAATCATTCGCTAAATCAACCGTAATATCGCTGTTATGTTTAAAATAATTGAAAAAATATTCTTTAATCACGTAGGCTTTATATCCGCAGCATATGATAAAATCATTGATTCCATACTGACTGTATATTTTCATGATATGCCACAAAATAGGCTTCCCGCCAATCTCCACCATCGGTTTCGGAATTAAATGCGTGGCTTCGGATAATCGTGTCCCTAAACCACCAGCAAGAATCACTGCTTTCATTGTCATATCAAAAATTGCAAATTTAATAAAATAGTTTACAAATTTACAAAATAATCCGCAATTAACCAAATTATTTTCGTCGTCGTTCTAAAAATGTGCGCAGGATGGGATAATAGCCTTCGTCGACATTGGCATTGATATAATCAATGTGGTATTGCTGGCAACGAAATTTTAACTCTTTTTGAAATTGCTGAATGGCTTGAATATAGGCTTCTTTCACGTCAATCGGATTGAGTTTTAATTCAGCCTGCGTTTCTAAATCGATGAAACGATGCGGGCGATTTTGGTAATCAAAATCCAGTTCCTTATTCTTGGCGGTGGTGTGAAATAAAATTACATCATTTTGTTTGAATTTTAAGTGTTGCAACGCACTGAAAAGAGTTTCCGTTTGGGAAAAGTCGTCAAACATATCGCTGAAAATGATGACTAATGAACGTTTGTGGATTTGTTCAGCTAATTGATGTAATAATTGGGGGATGGTTTCTGCCGACAGAGTTTGGTTTGCGGATGGGGATGTATACAATACGCCCTTACGATCGTTGTTATTCGCAATCTGTTCTAATGATTGATACAAAAATTTCTGATGTGAAACTGTTGATTTCAATTCGGTTTGCAGTTCAATATGATTGGAAAAGAATGTTAAGCCTACGGCATCACGTTGTTGGGTAATGATGTGTATGAGGCAGGCTACGGCTTTGCAAGCAAAGTCTAACTTTTGTTCAAAGTGCATAGATTTTGAAGAATCTACAACGATATAGCACCGCAAATTGGTTTCTTCTTCGTAGCGTTTCACAAAGAGTTTGTCGGTTTTTCCATACAATTTCCAATCGATATGCCTCGTAGATTCGCCTGTATTGTAGAGGCGATGTTCTGCAAATTCGACTGAAAATCCGTGAAAGGGACTTTTGTGTAATCCGGTAATGAACCCTTCTACAACTTGGTGGGCAAGTAGTTCAAAGGGAGAAAACGGCTCAATAAGTTCGGGGGAAAATTTCATGAAAGGCTAATTGGTTAAAGGTTAAAGGTTAAAGGTTAATGATTTTAATTATCTTCCCTTAACCTTTTACCGTTAGCCTTTAACCAATTAAAGGATGGCGTCTAATTTTGCAACTAATGCGGATTTGGGAACGGCACCGACTTGTTTGTCTACAACTTCGCCGTTTTTAATGAAAATCACAGTTGGGATATTGCGAACGCCGTATTTGGAAGCAATGCCCGGAGCGCTGTCTACGTCAACTTTTCCGATGATGGCTTTGCCCTCATATTCGGTAGACATTTCTTCAATGATTGGCGTGAGCATACGGCATGGTCCGCACCATTCTGCCCAAAAGTCAACCACAGCAGGTTTGTCTGATTTCAATACTAATTCTTCGTAATTTTCATCTGTAAATGTGTGTGCCATAATGATTTTAGTTTATAAAGTTTGAAAGTTAATAATACTAATGTTTTGCAAAGATACAAAAAAAAATTAAGAACTGCAAGAAGACGAAGTCAATTAAAAATTAAAAAGGCTTAATTTTATTTTGGGATGCCTGACCTTGTTCATACATTGTTCGATACATGTTCGATTGCTTTTCGATCATCCTTCGATCGTTCTTCGACTAGCATTCGAACAATGATCGAACAAGTATCGAAGGAAGTACGAACAAGATAAGCTCCTAAAAATAAAATTAAGCCTAAAGTTTGGTAAAATTGTTAAAAATTTCGTACTTTTGCAAACTTGATAAGAACTTAACAAACTTTGATAACTTTATAAAAATAAACGCATGTCTACACTACAAATTAAAGATTTAACCTTTATTCCCTATATCAGCGAAGCGGAATTGCTTCAAGCGATTGACCGGATTGCACAGCGTATTAATGCCGACTATCAAGGCAAAGAGGTGCTTTTTGTGGGCGTACTCAACGGTGTGTTTATGTTTGCATCGGATTTGATGAAACGGGTTGATTTGACTTGTCAAATCAGTTTTGTGAAGGTGTCGTCCTATCAAGGAACGCAATCTACCGAAGCCGTGAACCAATTGTTCGGTTTGACTGAATCCATTGAGGGCAAACATGTGATTATTCTTGAAGATATTGTTGATACAGGCCTTACCATCGAAGGTTTATACCATGATTTGATGAAACAAAAACCGGCTTCACTGGAAATTTGCACCTTGCTTTTTAAGCCGGATAAATATCAAAAGAGTGTGCCTATCAAGTATTTTGCTAAAACATCGGGGAATGCTTTTGTAG
>JAITVC010000303.1 GCA_031286005.1 Bacteroidales bacterium | reverse complement strand
TGCGGATTAAACATTTTGCCTTTACCTTTATTACCTTGTGACTGAAATTCAAATCCGGCCAAAATCTTATTATCTATAATACCAAATTTAGAGAACATTTTCCCTGTCATTTTGGCTTGAAAATCGAGTGGCAAACCGTTAATATTCAAATCCGAATAATAATAATCTTTCGACGTATAGGTACCTTGATAAATACCGGTTTCTTTTGATACAGGATAGGATCTTGCACTAAATCGTTCAAAGGAATGATAATAATCGTCCTGTTCCTGAACGCTTGCATACAGCAAATAATCCACAAAAATTGGAGATGTGCTGTTCACTGTCCACATTCCATTGATATTTAAGCGAAGACTTTTAGAGGTTTCTTCCGAATGCTCATCATTATCGTTGTCGGGATCAGTTTTCGCTGAAAGCACGCTATAATCGCCAAGCAAACGTGCATTAAACGTTAAGTTTTTCGCCAAATTTTTGGAATAAGCCGTTGTTAAATTGAACCGATTATATGCATCCACAGGTGATACCAACGAACGAACCGAATTTGTATAATCGGCGCCAACATTTAAAATTCCGCTATTTCCGTTTAACTTTACGCCTTTTCCTGCATAAACTTGCTTGAGTTTGGGATCTGTTTTGAAACGTACTTCCAGTGGACTTTGTCCGGCTTTAGATTTGACAACCACTGCACCTGACGTCAAATTTCCATATTCAGCAGAAGGAACGCCTCGAATCACTTCGATGCTCTCAATATTGTCTGTCGAAATTTGGCGTGCATCTGCACCTGCCATCGCAGAAGAGTTCGTTTTATTAGTAAGTTCATTCACTTGAACATCTCCATTACCTTTGAGTTGCATGTTCATATCATTACTCAATGTTGCACCATCCATAATAATCGCCGTTCCCATCGCATTGGTTACATCATTATCCAAAGAACGAATCGTTATGAGATTTCGCTCACTCATATCTGTATTCGTTGTAACTGCCCCCGGAATCAACTGCATAACATCTTTCAAACTCGATGCTTGCACATGCTCGATAGCCTGTGTATTTACCATCGACGACGAGTTCATGCCGTTTCCGCGCTGTGCAACCACTTCCACGTGGTCTAAAGTTAGATTTTGCACTTCAAGTAAGAAAAGCATATCAGACATCGTCTTGGTCAATTCCATTTCTTTTTCCAAAGGTTGATAGCCCAAACTCGTAATTTTAAACGTGTAGGTTCCAACAGGAATACGTTCAAACAAAAAGTTCCCGTCCATATCGGTTACCGTAAAGACGTTCAACTCCGAAATCTGCACCGGCGTCATCGGCAAGGTCTCATTGGTGTTTTTATCCTTTACCTTTCCGGAAATAGTTATTTTGTCTTGCGCAAAACCAATGCTGCACAACACCAAAAAGAATAGTATGAACAGTGTTTTTCTCATATTAATAGTTTTGTCTTTTTCATTTTTTATTCAAAATTCATCCTCATTACACGGTCATTTGTGTTTTTTACTCCGATTTCCTTGTTCTGAACTCCAACTTCCGAGTTATTAACTCCGAGTTCCCTGTTCTGAACTCCGACTTCCGAGTTATTAACTCCGAGTTCCTTGTTCGGAACTCCGACTTCCGAGTTCCGAACACCAATTTCCATGTTATTTACTCCTATTTCCAAACTTTTCAAGTAATTAATAACTCTTTTAACGTTCCAATGGGTTCATTACAGACGGTTTTACCTCTAAATTGGCTGTGCTTTTATTGATTTCAATATCTTGGAGCAGTAATGATTTAGGGCAGATAATCGACATTGGGTAGCCTTCGGTATTCAGCGATTGATCATAGGCATTGGTGTATACGACATTCTCCACATAACGATCTGCCGACACCGCATCCACGCGTTTGAGACGTGCAATACCAATTCCCGCAATCTCCGGAGAACGCATCAGCGTTTCCTTTCCTGTGGCAACATCCACTTGATAAATCCGAATTACTCCAGACAGTTTCCGCACGATGTAAGCGTATGACAATCCTTCTTCTTTTGCAGAATTGATTAAACGTTCTCGCAATTCCGGGTTGGATAAGCCTTGTGTGGTTTGAATTTCCAGTACAGCCGGTTTCACATCAGTCGAGATATAGGCAGGATTAGTTCCAATACGATTATTTCCGTTAGATTTCGGTGCAAATTCGGTTGGAATACGATTATTCAAAAAACTTTTAAGCAACCCTTTTTCCACCAACACCTGATCGGCAGCCGGAACTACGCCTTCGCCGTCAACGGCATACGCACCTACCAGCGATTGACCGTTGTATTCACTCATTTGTGTGTGATTGATAACCGTAAACCGGGTATCAATTAATTTCCGTCCAACGGGAATATTGCGAGGTGTTACGGTTGAAAACGGCCCAACAACCGGTTTCTTATAGGCAATTAAGGCATCTTGTGCCAATAGGGTTTCCAAAAACATATCCGCAACAGCAGCATCTTCAAACAATACGGGGCCGCTGTAATATTCGTTCACAGCTTCGGCAGAGCCCATCGCTTGCAGCTCGGTTGCAAACGTATTTACGGTTGCACTCAACTGCTCTACGGTTGGCAGCTTAGACAAATCGGCCGCACAAATCTCCAAATAATCGGATAAAACCGCACCATCTTCGGCACGCACCTTGGCCGTAATTTTGATTACCACATGTGAAAGCGGTTGTTTCGTTTTTGTGCCTTCGGATGTCAAGTTGTAAAACGCCGATTGATTGGCGAGCAATTGAACTTTCGAAGCATATAATTTCGGATAATTTACAAATAGTCCCGACAGTGTTTTGCACAATGTTTCGAGCGTTTCTTTATTCACTTTTTGTGAAAATTCTACCGGTTTGAGCATCTCTATCGGTGCTGCCGTTTCGTATTCCAACAAAGTTTCTTCCGGTTTGTTCAATTTCCGCAAGGCGGTTTTCTTGGCGGTTAAAGCCTCCAAACCTTTTTTGTAATCCATGTCCGAAGCCATCCAAATATCACGACGAAGTTGGCCTAAGTTATCATCTATCGGCAATGCCACCGAAAGTCCTTGATTGTTGTAACGGCCATCATTGGTAAGTTTGTTGCTTTCAGTCATCACACGTCCCCAAAACGAGCGTACGACCGGCGTATAGCGCGACGACACAACCGAACCCAACGATGCGGTAATGTTGATCATTTCACCTTCTGCCACAATATAATTGATAAAAAACGGAGCCGGCATATTCGGCATTTTCAAACCGGTCTTACTGCGATCCAACTCAGTTTGCATAGCATTAAAAATTAATGCGTCGTTGTTTTGTGCCTGCGCAAATGTTAGCAACAGGGTTGCGATTATGGATATGAATGTTTTTTTCATAGATTTTATTTATTAGAATTAAAAGAGGAATGATTAGCTAATAGTGATGATTGAAAAGTGATTAGTGATGAGTTACTAATCACTTTTCATTATTCACTATTCACTACTATTACGGTCGTGGTAAAACAGGCGCCTTTTCATTCGATTTAGCTTTACGTTGCATCTCTACTTGTTTTACTAAAATAGTTGGAGAAATAGCCGTTACCGGAATACTTCCGGAGCCTGCACCGCATGTTCCGGTAAAGATTTCCGATGATTTTCCATCTCCGGCATAGATGATTCTCGAAAACATCGACAACGGTGTTCCGATTAAGTCTACACCTCTAACCATTTCATCGGGACGGCCATCCACGTAAACACGATACACTTCGAGCGGTGTTACATTGAACGAGTTGGCGGCAGCACGTCCGGTCATCGTTAATCCACCCGAAACGGCTTTGAAAAAATAACCGTACTCTTTGTCTTGCGCTTTGGCCTCGTCGATGAGTAATTTTCGCAATTCCGCATCGGTTTTAGGCTTCGATGATTCGATAATCAAATTGGATTGACGCGCATCCGGATCATATCCCAAGTCGGCACGGGCATGTCCGTTGGATTGGGGGAAACCATCTATGGATGTACGTGTCATCAAAAATTGTTTTAATATACCGTTTTCCACCACATTTACACGACGTGCTTTCACACCTTGATCATCGTATTTGTAATGGCCGTTCAAATCTTTACCAATATATTTGGTTAAGGTCGGATCGCAATAAACCGTCAAATCACCGGGCAAAACAAGTTCGCCAACCATCTTTTTGAAGGTTTGTCCATCACGTTCGCTTTTCATTTTTTGTCCCTCAATACGGTGTCCGAAAATTTCATGAAAAAACACTCCACTGGCCGCACCCGAAAGTAATGCAGGGCCAGTATACGGCGATACAAGCGGGGCATTTTTCAACTTCACCAATTTATCCATCATCATTTTCACTTCTGTCAAAAGTTCTTTTTCAGAAGGAAGCCCATCAGGGGTATACGCAAAATATGACTTAAACAATGGCAATTCCATACCGTCATCGGCTTTAATCATAGCATTTATCATGATCCGTGCAGAACTTTGGTTTTGTACTACCTCAGCACCGGCTGTATTCACGTAATACCGGCGCTGATAACTATAGGATACCGATGCCGTGCCAACAATTATTTCCGGATTTTTCAGAAACTCAGCCGACACTTTTTTGATGCGCTCTTTCCAATATGCTTCATCGAATTTCGTTTGATTGGCTTTCAACGGTTCTTCGTAATACACCTCCACATTTGCTTGACTAAAAGACGGTGCTTTATCTTCGGCTTCAACTTTCAGTTTCTTGTCTGCCGATGCTTTTTCGTAATCGTCCACTGCCCGTTTATATTTGAAAAAGCACTCATCCCAAATGGTTTGTTGAATCGCTTTCGCATTGTCATCCAACGGCAAACTCACCGTATTCACACCAAATCGTCTGGCTGAAGTTTGATGCGGATCTACATTATTGTCCAACATCGTGTCGCCAACGCGAACGGACGGTACAAAATTACGAACCCGAGTATTATATTGACCTGCAATCGAACCAAAGTCAGACGTTATGGAATGAGAGGTACGGTCGATTACCCGAAAATCCATAAAATAAGGCTTTTGTTGCAACTTTTGCATTTCGTTGAATTCATACTTCAACTCGTCTTTCAGAATTTTCAGAAGCGCATCTTGAGCGTAAAATGAAACGCTCATCAACACCAGCAAAAGAAATCCACAAATTTTTCTCAAATTTTTCATACGCCTTATTTAGTTTGTTTCGTTTTGAATTGTTTTACCCTTTTCATCGAATGTCATCGTTGGCTCTACCTCCTCGATTCGACCGTCCGGCCAATAAATTTTCCACATAGGGGCTGTAATTAACGTCCAGATTTTCTCATCATCTAGCACGTCCGGAATATAATGAAAATGGATAACCGGAATTTCGCCATTTAGCGTGGTATTCCATCTCATGATACCGTCTTGACCGGTCAAATGACTAGCTAAGAAACGCACTTGACGTTGGTATAGCGGTTTTTCCAATTCCAAAAATGGGATCTCATACACGGCTGTTACGGCATCTTCGCCATATTTTTCCGTGTTTTTCTTCGATACACCTTCTTGATACGGGAACATCAAATCAAAAAATTCTTGGCGCGGCATCAAGGTTTCATTTTTGTCCACGGTTACCAATTCGTAGTTGCATTCCACTTTCCGAATGGCACCACCGTGAATGACCATATCAAATTCCTTGATTTCAACGATTTTAGTTAATTCTTTTTTAGTTACCGTTTTATCGGCTTTCATGAATAGCTTGATAATAACCGGACAAGCATATTCCGATTGAATACCGTAGAAATCCGGATTCTCTTTAAATATATTACCCAACACATTCACATCTCCGGCATCAAACAAACCTTCCACGCCGAGCGTTACAACTTTCACTTGAGCTTCACCGGCAGGCACATCATTCAAACGTCGTCTTACTGGTGAAAATACAACTGATTGCAAATCCACTTCCGAAATTTCGTTAGGATTGTAATAAATCTTCACGGCAAATCGTTGAATATAGGTTGCTACACCATAAACGCCTTTAACATTTTGCATCTTGGCCGAAAATGCTTTCGAACTGCCATAACATTTCACGGTTTTCAAGCCTTCTATTTCCAACATTTCAATCTGACCGGCCTCAAATTTTTCCTCATAACCCGGAAAACGCTCATCAATAGTTGGAAGCTCCACTCGATTACCCAAAAACAAGGCCAATGCGAATAAAACGACCGTCATAATTGCCGGAACAAACCGGAAACCTGTTTTTTTGTTGATTGAAAGGGCTTGCTGTTTACCGCAAGCATCAATGCAATCACCGCAAAGGGTACAATCCACATGTTTAACAACCGCCATCTCGTCAACAGCAATATTCATCGGACATTTTTTGGAGCAAACTCCACATCCGTTACATTTCTCTGTATCTCTGTGAATTTTCAAAAATGGAAGCCAGCGGCTTTCATAGGACATAATCTCCCAAACATAGCAAATGGCTCCGGCGATGACAAACATCCACACATACGATAATGCAATACCGAATTTATTCAATAGGATAAACGCAATCAACACCACTGCAAATGTTGCCGTATATTTGAATACATTGCTCAATGCGCCCACCGGACAAATATATTTACACCAAAACATATTAATCAAGATACCGCAAACGAAAAACAAACCCAAAGTTATGGATACCATCCACAGCGTGATTTCGCCTTTAAATCCGGTAGCCAAAGCATAATACGGGTCGAAGTTTTTACAGAATAATTCGCTTGAAGAAATGGTCATGTAAAAAATCCAGCCCAACATCACATACTTCAACGAACGCAGAATCATATCAAAGATACTTTTTTCCTTAATTTCTAATTTAATCTTTAGTTTTTTGCGAAGTTTACCCATCAGTTCATTGATTGTTCCGAGTGGACAAATGTACGCACAAAACAATTTGCCGGACAAAATCACACCTATTCCAAGCGCCACACCTACCAAAATTTGAACCATCGACATGGAACATGCTAAAGAGTCCTGCTGCAAAAAGGTAAATAAAGTTTGCAGGCCGCCAAACGGGCAATAAGCTTCCGTATCTGCGGCAGCGCCTCCAAAGAAAGGTTTTAGAAAAAGGAATACAATAAAGCCCAAAACGCCATACTGAAGTACTTTTTTGACTACATTTGTTTTCATGTGAAAATAGTTTTTAAGTAATTAATTATTTATTTATTTTATTTAGATATTCCTGTATTGTTATACGTATCATCAAACAGAGGTGCAAATAGGTCTTTCAACTTCTTTTTCTGTTCCGGTGTTTCACAAACTTCACGAACCGACAAATAAAAATCTACGGTTATGTTTTTCAGTTCTTCGTGTAGATTACCGATTTCTTCGGATATTTCATCCAGACTCTCCAAATCCGGATTGGGTCGGTGCATTTCTTGAAACATCGCTCGTTTTGCATTGTCAATATTCTCCGTAATTTTACCGGCTTTCGCTCTGAATACTTTGTGTCTCGGACAAAATTGGCATTTCTGCTCCGGGCAAAGTTCCAGCATTTGACAAAAATATTGTCCGCTCAAGGATACAGTTCCGGCCTCAATCACAACCGTTGTCTGTTCATGAGCTTGGGTTTGTAAATTTTTGTATACAATCGTTACAATGGTTGACACATTCAGTATTACCAACAAACAAATAACCCAGCAAAGTATTTTATGCTTATCCATTTTGGGCCTTTCTGTAAATGTATAAATGTTCCATGTCATTGTCATTAATAAGCAAGACGTGATTGTCCTGCGTTTTGATTTGGTAGCTGTTTCCCAACGCTATACCCATTCCGATGACAACTGCAATACTGGCCGCTATAGCCAATCTTTGCCAAACGATTGCTTTACGATTTTGCACCTCGTGCTGGTCGGTGTCTTGAATACGTTGCATAATTTTCCCTGCAAGAAACGGCGACGGCTGCACCTGTTGTTCTTGCGCAATGTAGTCATTTACGAAATCATTAATCTGTTTTTTCATAATTTATAAGTGTTAGACGGTTAAACTAAATATTTCCTACGAATTTTTGTAATTTTTTTTGAAGTTTGGCTTTGGCTCGTTGTAAAAGTTGTTCTACAGCGCCTTCGGACAGGATCATAATCGCTGCAATATCAGCTTGCGGCAAATCATCATATCGACTTAAAATGAAAGCCGTTCGTTGTTTATCCGGTAATTCATCAATCGCCTTTCGAATGATTTGCCCCCGTTCGGATAATTCCATTTGCTGATGAGCAGATTGGGTTTGGTCTTGACGATCGAACCATTTTTTCATCATATCGTGACCATATTGAACGAAGATTTTTCGTCTTTTATGTGATACATAATCTAAGGCAACATTCACCGTTATCCGGTATAACCACGTTGAAATGGCCGAATCGCCTCGAAATTGGTCAAATTTCCGGTAAGCTTTTATAAAAACATCCTGAGTAATATCTTCAGCTTCTTCTCGCTCATGAACAAAGCCCATAGCCGTTCTAAAAACCATGGCTTGATAATCTTCAACAATCTGTTCAAAACAGTCTCTTTCTCTCATACATTTCTCCTTATTCTAAACTTCAAATAACTCGTGTAATTTGTTTACACTATCTTCGTCGTCGGTCAACACTAATAATTTGTCATTCTCTTGCAACGGCGTATTACCCTTCGGCAGAATATATTTGCTCCCACGTTTGACCATAACCACCAAACTATTGTCCGGAATAGGCAAATCCATAACATGTGAGCCATGCTGCAAGCTATTGTTATTTACATTGATTTCTGTCATAATTGATTTTACATCTTCGGAAAAAGCAACATCAAAATGTTTTAGCCGCCGCCTCTTCGATATTTGATGAGTTAACTTCAATAAATCGGCAAACCATGATAACGACGTTCCTTGCACCAACAACGATACAATCGTGATGAAAAACACGAAATTGAACATCAGTTTAGCGTGCGGAATATCATACACCAATGGATAAATCGCAAAAATAATCGGCACAGCGCCCCGCAATCCTACCCACGATACATAAGTTCGGTCTTTATTCATCATCCGCTTGAATGGGAATAAACAGAGAATTACCGCTATCGGCCGCGCAAATAAAATTAAACCCAAAGCCAAAATCAAGCCTGCTCCCATTATTGGGATCAGTTCGCTTGGGTTAACCAATAAACCTAACGTTAAAAACATCACAATCTGCATAAGCCATGCAAATCCCTCAAAAAAGTCTTTCGAGGTTCGTTTATGTATAAATTTATGATTTCCGATGACTAATCCGCCAAGATATACCGCTAAAAATCCATTTCCACCAACAAACGACGTGAACGAAAAGATAAACAAAGCCCCTGTCAACACTAAAATGGGATAAAGCGAATCGTGCCCGACATTAATTCTATTAATAATCCGAACAAACAACCGCCCGATAAGCACACCCTCCAAAACGCCCAATACCAATTGCATGCCAAACGTTAAGGCTATATCCCAAAATCCAGAGGTCTCACCGGTTATAATACCGATTATAACAATGGTCAACATGTAAGCAATAGGGTCGTTACTACCGCTTTCCAACTCCAACATGGGGCGCAAATTGTGCTTGAGAGATAGCCCCCTCGAGCGTAGAATAGAGAATACTGAAGCGGAATCGGTTGATGACATAACCGAAGCCAGCAATAGAGATTCGATAAACGTCAGCTGGAAATCCGGGAAAAAAATATCCAGCACAAGATAAATAAATCCGGCCATGGCAAATGCGGTGAGCACTACGCCCAATGTAGCCAATAAAAGCCCCTGTTTAAGTACAGGACGAATTTCACTGTACTGCGTATCCAAACCGCCTGAAAATAGAATCACACAAAGCGCTACGGTACCGATATTTTGTGCGGTCTTGAAATCCTCAAAATAAATCCCTCCAAAACCCTCGCCTCCGGCCAGTATGCCAACTAACAGGAAAAGCAACAATGCCGGAACACCAAACTTATAGCCGATTTTGCCAACAAAAATACTAAAAAACAGTAATAGCGAAAAAACTAAAATGGTGTGTTCAAAAACAATTGGCATAAAGTAGGTATATTAGATATTTAAATATAAAAAACGGTGTCGTTAGGGGGATAAGTGCGTGAACGTTTTTTGTTTTAGCACATAATATTTCCAAACAATAGAGAATGGATATTGCCCCGTATGATAGCGGCAAATGGTGAGTTGCCGTCGGCGTTTCTTGCGGTTTTTGGGATAGGTTTTGATGAAATCCAGATAGGCCTTATACACAGCCCTAAAATCACCCAAATGCCCCTCAGTAAAGAATTTAATTGCAGCAATTTGATCCAATACAAAACGTGTAACAAATACAAAAAACAATTCCGAAGCATACAGATTTTTATATAGCAAACTCAGATTATTTCTAAAATTCAAATACGTTTTTCGAGGCGAATTTTTAGGCAAAGTACCTCCACCAATATGATAGATTACTGAATCCGGGCAATACATCACTTTGAATCCTGCATTTTTTACTCGCCAACAGAAATCAATTTCTTCCATGTGTGCAAAGAAATCCTCATCCAATCCGCCAAATTCACGATAAATCGGAGCTTTCACAAACATGGCCGCGCCTGTTGCCCAAAACACTTCACAAACATCGTCGTATTGTCCGTGGTCAGTTTCGACCGTATCAAACAACCGTCCACGGCAAAAGGGATAACCGAACCGATCGATGAAACCACCTGCTGCCCCGGCATATTCAAACTTTTCACGTTCCGCATAAGCCCGAATTTTCGGTTGGCAAATGGCTATATTCGAATCACTTTCCATCAAATCAATAACCGGTTGCAACCAATTTGGCGAAACTTCAATATCTGAATTTAAAAGCACAAAATAATCGGCATCCACATGCGCCAAAGCATCGTTATAACCTTTTGAAAATCCGCCGTTTTCTGCATTCCGAATCAAACGAATGTTGGGAAAGTGTTGGCGCAAAAAATCCACCGAATCATCCGTAGACGCATTGTCGGCAACAATAACCTCTGCCCTATCCGCCGAATGCGCAATCACATTGGGCAAAAATTTCTCGAGGAATTGTTTTCCATTCCAATTTAATATGACAACGGCTATTTTCATGTTTGATTTAGGGATGATGGACGGCGATGTTTCCAACGCTTGTGCGACCAAAGCCAATAGTAAGGTTTTTCTTTTATCGTTCGTTCCAAGATAGCAACGCAGGTTTGCGTGATTTCACCATATACGGTCTCTTTGGGATGGTCGGTGATGGACGTCAAATCAAATTCGTAAAACCCTCGTTTCGGCTTTCTAACCGTATAGTAGAATACCGGGAAGTCGTATTTTTTTGCAAAATATTCAGGGCCGAAAATAAACCCCGTGTCTTGATTGAGAAACGTAGTCCAATAACTTTTTTCAGGGTCGTGCGATTGGTCAAACAACATCATATACGCCGTTGGGAATTTTTGACTTTCATAACGTTCAAATGTTTCACGAACATTGGATGCAAAAACAACTTCAGTGCCATAGCGTTGGCGATACGCATTCAAAACACGATCAAACCACTTGTCGGACAACGGTTTTCCAACACCTACACCATGATGCCCGAATTGCATATCCAGCGAAAGTACCATGTATTCCCAATTATTGAAGTGCGACGAGACCAATATAACAGACTGCTTTTGTTCAAAATAAGGCTCCAACAGTTCGGGATTGGTACAAACGTACCGCTTCATAACCTGCTTTTTCGATAGTGATAAATTTTTTATCCCTTCCAGAAAAATATCGGCCAAATGGTCATAAAATTGATGTGTAATAGCTTTTATCTCCGATTTTGTACAGTTTGGAAACGATTTTTTTAAATTGCTTATTATGATACTCTTACGGTATTTTAAGATATTCTTTAAAATAAATGACAAACAATTAGAAATAAAATATATACAAGCAAAATGCAGCTTGGAAAATGGTAAAATTACAATGTAAAATAAAACCCGCATTTTGCAAAGATACGAAAAAAAATTAATTTAACGTTACTTTTTTTGAACAAAATCTATAACGAGGATACATCGAACCTACCCTCAAGAAAAACGGTGCTTTTTAGCATCGTTTTTTTTTGCTTTATTTTTGATGTACGGATTTGCAGATGTATATTTTTTTTTGTACCTTTGTATGAATTTTTTGAAAACACTAAAAACATTACATCATGGTAAAAGTAGCAATTAACGGATTTGGTCGCATCGGACGTATCACTTACCGTAATCTTTTGAAAAAAACAGGCGTTGAAGTTGTAGCTATCAACGATTTGACCGATGCTAAAACATTAGCACATTTGTTAAAATACGACTCCGTTCACGGTAAATTTCCGGGCGAAGTGAGCGTAGATGGCGACAAAATCGTGGTAAACGGTAAAGCCATCACTATTTATGCCGAAAGAGACCCTGAGAATTTGCCTTGGGCAACACTTGGCGTAGACGTTGTGATTGAATCTACCGGCGTTTTCCGCAACCGTGAAAAAATGGGCAAACATATTAAAGCTGGCGCTAAAAAAGTCATCTTGACAGTTCCTGCCGACAAAGCCGAAGACGTTGATATGACAGTCGTTTTAGGTGTTAATGACCATCTGATTACGAAAGACATGCAATTTATTTCCAACGCATCTTGCACCACCAACTGCTTGGCTCCGGTGGCCAAAGTGTTGAATGATAAATTCGGCATCAAACGTGGTTTGATGAACACGATTCACTCGTATACCAACGACCAAATTATTTTGGATGCTCCGCATAAAGACCTTCGCCGTGCGCGCGCAGCAGCGGTTTCTATTATTCCGACCAGCACCGGCGCTGCAAAGGCTGTAGGTTTGGTTATTCCCGAATTAAAAGGTAAATTGGATGGTTTCGCCATGCGTGTTCCTACTCCGGACGGCTCTGTTGTGGATTTGACTTGCGAAATGAATAAGCCAGTTACCGTTGAAGACATCAACGCTGCCGTTAAAGAAGCGGCAAACGGCGCTATGAAAGGTGTTTTGGAATATACCGAAGATCCAATCGTGAGCATTGACATCGTTGGCAACCCTCACTCGTCGATATTCGACGCCGGTTTGACCAAAGTGATGGACGGCAATTTCGTGAAGATTGTAAGTTGGTATGATAACGAATTTGGTTATTCAAACCGTGTAGCGGATTTGGTAACGAAATTGGCGTAATCATATTTCCAATTTAACCGTAAAAAAAGACGCAAATATTGCGTCTTTTTTTTTACACAAAACGACATCTTTCATAATTTTTTTGTATCTTTGTAGTTTATATCTTTCATGATGTCTTTACTTAACGAAATATCTTTTCCTTCCGATTTACGGAAACTACATAGCCAT
>JAITVC010000286.1 GCA_031286005.1 Bacteroidales bacterium | reverse complement strand
TTTAAATCGGCTATCAAATCAACGGCTTCTGTAATTGGCATACCGTGGCGCAAAATTCCTGAAATCAGAATGGCGTAGTTCCAATATTTTTCGTCGAATGTTCTCGACAAGCCTTCCATCGTGTGCTTATAGCCTTGTTTGTCTAAAAACTCAAAATCATATCGCGCTCTTACATCTTCGTTTTCGTCTTTTACTTTGATGATTGTGCCTTTGTTTATAGAAGGTGGCAAGTAGAAATCATCAGCCAAACCGGTAAAAATCTCATAAGGTTTGCCGTTATAAATGCCCACAACCGCAATCCATTTTTCATAATCATTTTGAAAGCGCACAATATCTGCCTCTAAAACTTTCGGGCGTGAAGGCAGTTTAGATTCCATAACAGCGTCTTTCTTCTTGTCGGATTTGTTAGATATCAACACTCCGCCACGCGAACCATCGCGATAAATCGTCATGCCTTTGCAACCGCTTTCCCATGCAGTTTGGTAAATTTGGCTTACCAAATCTTCGTTGGTTTCGGCCGGAATATTTACCGTAACACTAATGGAATGATCAACCCATTTTTGAACAGCGCCTTGCATCTTTACCTTGTTCAGCCAATCAATATCGTTCGAAGTCGCTTTATAATATGGGGATTTTTCAATGATAGAGTTTAGCTCATCATCATTCATCGCTTTGACGGTTTCTACGTCATAATTGTTTTGAATCAACCATTTCACAAATTTAGGATGGAAAACATTATGCTCTTCCCATGAATCGCCAACTTCATCGGTATAGGTTATTTTTACATTTTTATCGTTCGGATTAACCTTTCGGCGACGTTTGTACGATACCATAAATACCGGTTCAATGCCCGAAGTCGTTTGCGTGCAGATACTCACAGAACCTGTTGGGGCAATGGTTAGCAGTGCAATGTTACGACGGCCGTATTGCACCATATCTTGATACACTTCCGGTGCAGCTTGGCGAATGCGGTTCACGAATGGATTGTTGGCTTCGCGGCCGGCTTTATAAATAGGGAATGCTCCGCGTTCTTTCGCCATAGCAACAGACGATGCGTAAGCATTTACCGCTAAATTCTTGTGAACTTCAGTTGAGAAATTAGTTGCATCTTCGCTACCATAGCGCAATCCCAAAGCGGCCAACATATCGCCTTCTGCGGTAATTCCCAAACCTGTGCGGCGGCCTTCCATACTTTTCATTTTGATGTTGAGCCACAAGTTTTTTTCAATGCGCTTGATTTCGGCTTCTTCCGGGTCAGCATCTATTTTCGCCAAGATTTTATCCACATTTTCCAATTCCAAATCAATGATGTCATCCATCAAGCGCTGTGCTTTTTGAACGTGATCACGGAACAATTCCATATTGAATTTGGCATTTTCTGTAAATGGGTTTTCAACGTAAGAATATAAGTTAATCGCAATTAAACGGCAACTGTCATACGTACATAACGGAATTTCCCCACAAGGGTTTGTCGAAACTGTTTTGAAACCAAGGTCTGCATAACAATCCGGAACAGACTCGTTAGTGATGGTATCCCAAAACAAAACACCGGGCTCTGCCGATTTCCAAGCATTGTGAATGATTTTGTCCCACAGTTTTTTGGGGTCAACCTCTTGCACAACTACAGGGTTTTCCGAATTAATCGGATATTGTTGTTTGAATTTCTTACCTTCTTTCAAACATTCCATAAATTCGTCTGTAATCTTCACAGAAACGTTAGCTCCGGTAATTTTACCTTCGGTCATTTTGGCATCAATGAAACCTTCCGCTTCGGGATGTTTGATGGAAATACTCAACATCAACGCCCCGCGACGGCCATCTTGTGCCACTTCACGCGTTGAGTTGGAATAGCGTTCCATAAAAGGTACCAAGCCGGTCGATGTCAGTGCACTGTTTTTTACAGGCGAGCCTTTTGGGCGAATATGCGATAAATCGTGTCCAACACCACCCCTGCGTTTCATCAATTGCACTTGTTCTTGATCAATTTTCATGATACCGCCATACGAATCGGAATCGCCGGAATTGCCGATTACAAAGCAATTCGACAGCGATGCAACTTGGAAATTGTTACCGATTCCCGCCATTGGACTACCTTGCGGAATGATATACCTAAAATCTTTTAACAATTGGTATATGGTTTCCTCGTCCATTGGGTTTTCATACTTTTTCTCAATACGGGCAAACTCACGAGCAATGCGGTGATGCATATCATCGGGCGTCAACTCGTAAATATTATTATCACTGTCTTTCAGCGCATATTTGTTCATCCAAACATTGGCTGCTAAACTATCTCCTTTGAAATAGGCAGTCGATTTTTCTAAAATGACATTATGTTCAAATGCCTCTAATTCGTTAGTCTTTTTCTTCATATTTGACCTTTCTGTGGCAATTTCAGTTTGTTGTAGAGCTTCGGCATTAGGCTTCACTCGTCCTTCGGATACCTTGCTGTACAGTGCTTCAGACTCAGACATTGTAGAAGTTTCGAGAGGTATCTCGGGTGAAAAAAGTAATTTTGTATTCATAATATAGGGTAATAATAAAGAATTCATTTTGGTCTGCGAAGTTACTATTAATTTTTGAAAAATAAAAGTTGAAAAATAACAAATCGTTCCTTTTCCTACGCAATCAAGCAATAAAAATTTATTCACAATTGTTAATAAATAGTATGTTAATTTTATTAATAGGGGTTGTTTATATGATAAAATCTTGTACGCATAAGAATAGAATCTCTTACCTCAAAATATTTTTGTATCTTTGTAATTATTATTATCATTGTATTATGTCAAATCAACACGAAAAATTCTTAAGTTTACGAAACCAATATCCGATATTTTTTTACGAATCGTTTCATGTAACACATTCGGAACAAAACATACGGATTGACTTTTCATTTGTTGTTAACGAACAAATAAAGTTTAGTCCAACGTTATCCATACCGGCTCGTTCGTTCTATAAGTTCGATGATTTATCGGAAGAGCAAATCAATGTATTGGCCTTTCATATTGGGATGATTGAGTTGGTCAGTTATTGGAAAGCAACGTGCTCGCCAACCGTTATCATCAAACCGTTTGCCTTGTCGAAAGAGCAAATCGAATGGTGGAAAAAACTCTATTTTCGAGGACTTGGCGAGTTTTTCTATGTGAATGAAATCCAAACTACACAAACAGACTTTATGCATATCGAATGCGCAACCGATAAAATTCTGCAAAAACAACCGTTTAGTTTGGATGAAAACGTTATCATTCCAATTGGCGGAGGAAAAGATTCGGTCGTAACGTTGGAACTGTTGCGAGCTTCGGAGTTAGCGATGCACCCGATGATTATCAATCCGCGTGGAGCAACCCTTGATTGTGCACGGATTGCAGGTTTTGAGCGCAACCAAATTATAGAAGTCAACCGCACAATAGATTCTCGTTTGTTGGAACTAAATGCCGAAGGTTTTCTGAATGGCCACACACCGTTTTCGGCTATGTTGGCATTTGTATCCTTACTGACATCCGCCATAACAGGTATGAAACATATAGCATTGTCGAACGAGTCGAGTGCCAACGAATCCACCGTTTTAGGGCAAGATGTAAATCACCAATATTCTAAATCTTTAGAATTTGAGAACGATTTCAGAGATTATGTAAAAAACTTTATTTCGGAAGATTTCAATTATTTCAGTTTTTTGCGCCCGTTGAATGAACTGACGATTGCCAAATATTTTTCCAAATTTCCACAATACCACAGTGTATTCAGAAGTTGCAACGTAGGCTCGAAAGAAAATATCTGGTGTTGTAATTGTGCAAAATGTTTGTTTGCTTATATTATTTTGTCGCCGTTTATCGAGCCGGAAAAAATGATTCAAATCTTCGGAGAAGATTTGTTTGACCATGTAGGGGCAGGTCCTGACCTGCCCAACCTACAACACGAATTCGACCAATTAATCGGCAAAAAAGATGTGAAACCATTTGAATGTGTCGGCACGATTGATGAAGTAAACACCGCATTAAACCTGCATATTCAGCGCTTCCCAAATCACACGCCGATATTGATTGAATATTATAAAACGTTGCCGAATTTCACCGAGAATCCGGTGGATATTACCAATGAATTTTCGGATGAACATAATTTATTATCGGAGTTTTTAGATCTGTTTATTTCACATGGAAATGGGGCGGATTATGCTCATTTATATAAAGCATAATTACAATTCCGTAAAATCTTGAAATTTCAGGCATAACACACGTAATTTTTGCAAATGTACGCTTTTTTTTGTATATTTGCAAAAAAATAACGAATTATCTTCAAAAAATGTCTAAAATTCTAATACTCGGTTTCGGCCGTGAAGGCAAGTCCACTTACAAACACCTGCGAAGAACAAATTCAACGGGTAACATAACTATTGCCGACCAAAATCCGGCTGTTGCACAAGACGACGTTTTTAAGGACGATTCTAACGTGCGTTTTAAACTTGGCGATGATTACTTGCAAAATTTAGACGAATACGAGGTTATCATCAAATCGCCTGGCATATCCTTAAAAGATTTCCC
>JAITVC010000249.1 GCA_031286005.1 Bacteroidales bacterium | reverse complement strand
CAACACTGGAAAACATCAACAAATCACCGGCATACGTTACCAGCGAAAAAAAACCGTGAATATCTGCGGAAGTTCCCCGAAGAGTGCCCTTTACAGAAACATTGACATACGGAATCGGTTCCAAATCCGTATTATTCAGTACAATCCCGGAAATTTGAACCACCTTTCGAGAATCCTCCGAAAGTTGCGACACAGCAGCATATCCCGCCATCAGCAGGATAAAAAAAATAACCAGACGTTTTATTGCACAATAAACCATTTTACAAAGATACAAAAAATTATTGTAAAAACAAAATTATTCAATATAAATTATTTTTTGTATCTTTGTAGTCTGTATGCTATGAACATCCCTTTTAGAAAATATCAGTGTTTGGGTCGTGATTTTATCCTGTTGGATAATCGTGATGGGGCTTTGGGTGCATTACGAAGTGTGGATTTATCGCATCTTTGCGAACGACGTTTTGGCATTGGTGCTTCGGGAATCCTGCGAATAGACGAGGTTTCCAAGACTTTGATCGAAGTTAAAGCCTACAATTTTAATGGAATTTTAGCCGAGCCGAATGCGGTGGATGCCGCGTGTGTGGCCGCTTTCGTGAAAGATTTGGAAAAGGTAACTTCATCGGTAAATATTCGGGTTAATGATTTGGAAGTTTGTTGCGAAATCACATCCAATCACGAAAATATGTCGTTTGTGAATATCCGAATTTTAGAACCTGTAACGATCAAAAAAGTGTTTCAAAATTTCGTGATGGAATTGGGCGGAACGTTTTGTATGGTTCCAACGGATGATGTGAGCGTTGCGGAGGTGTTGGAAAAAGGCCGTAAACTCTCTCATAGCAAGCGTTTCCCGAAAGGGGCAAATGTTACGTTTTATCAACCGAACCATTCGCATTTGGATATTCGCCACTACGAATTTCAAATTGATGAAGAACCATACACCAACGGACTTTGCGCGATTGGCGCGGCGTTGAGCCATGCGCAAAATAATTTAAAAACCAATAATTGCTTTGTGCGAACGAAAGGCGGCGAAATGCAAATCTCGTTTGCTCGTTCGGAACAAGCGTTTTATAATGTCGAGCTGCAAGTTTTAGTAAATGCTGTCTATCAAGGAAACGTAATGTAAGCAACAATGTGTCATCCTGAGCAAAGCGAAGGATCTATTACAAATAATATGAATCAATCCGTACAAATAACACTAAAAGCCTTAGAGCCATCGGACGTTCCAACCTTATTGAAATGGGAGAACGACCGCGAAATTTGGGCCATCAGCAATACAATTGAGCCGCTATCCAAATATAAATTGGATACGTATGTTCAACAAACGCTGACTTCGGATGTGTTTGCGCTGCGCCAACTGCGGCTGATGGTTCACAAAATCGAAAATTCGGAATTAGATCTTACAGAACCTATCGGAACCGTTGAAATATTTGAGTTTGACCCCATTCACAAACATGCCGGAATTGGCATCATGTTGCACAAAAACTACCAAAAACAAGGTATTGGCAAGATTGTTTTAGATCAATTTCTGTCTTATTTATTTGAGACTTTACACCTTCATTCGGTGTACGCCAACGTGTCCGAAACCAACACAAACAGCATTAAATTCTTTGAAACCTGCGGATTTACGAAAGTCGCGGGCTACAAGGAATTTCTTTTTGAAAATGGTCGGTTTGTGTCGCAATTCACTTATCAATATCTTAATCGGTGCGAGGTGTGAGGTGCGGGAGGCGAGGTTTCTTCATAGCAGGCTGTTCCCGGTGCCAAGATCTTAAATTTTGTGATAATTTGATATTGTAAATTTACGAAAATTTCAGCAATTTACAAAATTGATTTATCAACAAAATTTCTCAAAATGCTCGTTGGATTCGATAATTTTTTGTATCTTTGCAAAATCTATATCAGAAGACATAAAACACGAATACACACGATGCCAACATTACACTGGATAGGAAAAGAAAAGGTTATCAATCACCACGCAGATGTTCCCTTTAAAGTTTTGGAACATGCTTATGGTTTTGATAATGGGAAACAGACTAAAAAAGAAACGAATAGCGGAAACAAAATCATTCACGGCGACAACTTGGAGGCTCTGAAAACCTTGTTGCCCGAATATGAAGGAAAAATCAAATGCATTTACATTGATCCGCCTTACAATACCGGTAACGAAAATTGGGTGTATAACGACAACGTGAATGATCCCAAAATCAAAAAATGGCTCGGACAAGTAGTCGGCAAAGAAAGTGAAGATTTAAGTCGCCATGACAAATGGCTTTGCATGATGTATCCACGTTTGAAATTATTGCACAAATTGTTGGCGGAAGAAGGGGCAATTTTTATTTCTATTGATGATAACGAAGCCTTTTACCTTAAGCTTCTTTTGGACGAAATATTCGGGATAAATAATTACGTTGCAGCGATTACCGTTGTTGGCAATCCTCGAGGACGCGATTATGGCGGCGTTGCACGTATGCACGATTATATTTTTGTTTATGGAAAAAGTACTCAACTTGAATTAAATTTAATAACAGATAAAGAAAGTAAATTCAAAATATTTGATGATCGGGGTGGTTTTGAATTAAGAGAATTAAGAAACAGAAATGTTCGGTTCAACAAAGAAAATAGACCAAATTTGTACTATCCATTTTATATTAATCCCAACAATCAAGATAAAAATGGATTATTTGAAATTTCTCTTGAAAATAAGGAAGGGTTTGTCGAACACTATCCGCTTGAATCGCAAGGTATAAACGTTGTTTGGCGTTGGGGGAAGCAAAAAGCAATCGAAAATTTGAATATCAATATTAAAGCAAAAGCTAAAAAAGACGGTGGTTATCAAATAGTTGAAAAATACAGAGAGGCAAAGGTAATGGCTCGTTCAGTTTGGTGGGATAAAGAAACAAACACAGAAAAAGGAACTTTGCGTGTAAAAG
>JAITVC010000245.1 GCA_031286005.1 Bacteroidales bacterium | reverse complement strand
CTCTATGCAAGCGTTCAATACGCTTTACATCTTGTTCAAAACGTGCTTTTTGATTTTCTGCAACAATGTATTTCTCATACTTAGCGTTCACTTTTTTCATCGTTCTAACTTCTTTAACATCCGCAAGAATTTGCGATAAAAACAATTCTCCTCTGATGGTGTCATTTTTCGCCATATCAATCAATGATTCAACCGAATTTCGAACCGACTGTCCGTTCAATCGGTTTTCCAACTGCATCACGTTCAACAGAATGTCGATATGGGAATAGATCAAAACATCCGTATTGGAAACCAAATCTTTTACCCTAAGCGTTCTATAATAATCAATAAAATCCTTATCTTCGGGATTTCCTATATTGCGTCTTTTTGTGAACCGAACAGCGTTGTCCATTAAATCGAAGTTTCGGAATTTGGCAAATGATTTCTCGAATGATTGATTCCCTGTACTTTCTACCGTATAAGGTTGTTTGGTTTTCGCCTCCAGTACCAAGAAATAGTCGCTAAAGGCTTTTTCCGACGAATAAGAATCGATTCTCTCTAAAGGTAAAACATAGTCATGCCAAGCAGCTATGGCGATGTTTTCCTTTGTGTTTTCGCCAACAAGCGTGTAACTGCTGTCGTTTACAACAAGGTTTAGATGGTCGCCTGATTTAAAGTAAAAAACGTAGTTGTTTTTCTTTGCCCGCGAGTGGTTTAGACCGATTACATAATAACCTTCTTTCGGAGGATAGTATGCAAATGTAAATGTTCCGTCGTCCTGCATTCGAGTGGTGGCAACCTGTTCAAGATAGCCAAGGTTGATTTCGGACAACGTAATTTCTTTAACTTTTTCTTGTCGTTCCCATTTACCTGATATGGTAAACATAGTTTGGCTGAAACCTGTTTCAGACCAAAGAATAGCTGCCAAAATGATGGCGATTGATGTGATTTTTTTCATAGATTTGGATTTTGGTTATTATTTGTGAATGCGAAGATACAAAGAAAACCGCTACAAAAAAATAATACTTTGTCTCAATTGTTTAGTTGAGGCATAAAAAATGCCCCAATTAATAAATTGGAGCAGAAAACAACTTGCCGGTCATTAACGTTTAGCGTTCTTGAGTTGACTTCAAGTAAAAACCGGGGCTCACGCCGGTAATTTCCTTAAAAGCCCGGCTAAACGTGTTTCGGGATTTAAACCCTGTCTTAGATGCAACAAATTCAACAGTATACTTAGAAGCATCCGGCTCCGAAAACAAGCGTTGCGCTTCCTTTATCCTGTACTCATTTGTAAAATGGGTAAAATTCTTTTGCAAAACATCGTTAATTGCCTGAGAAACATACGTACGATTAGTTCGTAGCAATTTGGCCAATTTGTCAAGCGTAAAATCTTCATCACAAACAATGGAACCATCTTCCATTAGTGCATAAATTTGGACAATAAGATCATCCTGCATTTCGTCGGTGAGTATGCTTTTTCGCTGTCTTTCGGGCTCATTTTTGGATTGTTGTTGTTGAAATTCTGAAATTTGAATATTCTTTTCAAACAATTTTTTGTAAGCCGTATTGAGTTTTCTATTTTGGATAAACACGGAAATCAGCGCAATACTAATCAACATCAAAATAACAAATTGATAACGAATGGTTCGCTCTTTCATTTGCTGATCTATAGTAAATCTTTCTATTTGTCGATTCACTTTCGAGGCCTCGTATAGACTTCGTAGTTGATTGATTTCTGAAATTTTGCCAAGATTTAATATCGAATCTTTGAGGTTTGAGTGCTGTCTAAAATACGTGTATGCCGCCTGTTTCTGACCTTTTGATTCCGCTATGTCTGACAAAATCAAATAATTTTTTGTCATAGTACCCAACAAATTGTTTTCGGCAGCCACAGCATTGGATAAATTCACATAATACAAAGCCGAATCGGGTTTATTGAGCAACAGAAACAATTTGCCCCAATCTGATAAAGTAATGGCCTTAACATTAACCCGGTTATATTTTTCCGCTATCTCAAATGCCAGTCGATAGTAAAGAAAAGCCGAGTCATAAACTTTAGTTTTCTCATAATACGCCGCTACGCTATGCAACACGGCCTGCTGAATAGTGGCATCATGCCGTTTCAGAATATCTAAAGATTGTTTGAGAAAATATAGCACGCTGTCTAAACTTCCACTTTCCAACTTCACATATCCCAAGTCATTCAATCCGCCCGCAATATCGATACTGTCGCGAGAATATTTCAATCCTTCCCGACAATGCAATTCGGCTAAATCGTATTCATTGAAACAGGAAAAAATGTATCCGATACAAGAGTGAAGTAGAGGTAAATGTGACACATCGTCAACCCTTTCACTCAATTTCAATGCGTCCAATGCAAATTCGTAAGCAATACGGTAGTTACCCGTTCGACTATAGATCTGCACAACGCCGTTATAGGCACGAAGCACTCTTTTCAAGTCTTCGATGTCAGAACTTTCAGAGGCCGTGTTGATCAGCAAAATGAAACAGCTCAAAGCCATATCGACCTCGTTATGATTGTAGAAGTAATCGGCAGTGTCAATAAGTTTCTGTATGGAAAGTTGCCTATATTTTGAAACAACATCGTTGTTCGGAAAAGTACCGGATTGTCCATTAACCATACACGTTGAAATGGATAGGAAAAAGACGATTATCAGATAACTTCTTTTGAGCATAGAATTGCAGAACGATAACTTTTCTCTATTCATAATTTGTACAGATAAATTCGCTAATTATTGGCATGACATTTTTTACAAAGATACAAAAAAATGAAATATATCCCAAATTATTTCGTAGAAGCAGTAACCGAAATCTTAAACGCAAAATTATCCTTAGGTTTATCAAACGCATAAGCCCCATAACGATAATAAGCGCCAACACCAAAGTTCAGATACAAAACCCCAAAATATTTGAGATGAAGAATATTATCAATTTGCAATCCTGATTCGGCAAAACCCTTGTCTTTCGTCTTAAATGCTATGGTTTTCTGATATTCGGGATGCGCCAACTGTCCCCATCCCATATTATGATGCAAGATGAAATGCGGTTGAAACTTTTTGATACGAAGAAATAGAGACCCAAAATTATGCGACAGAAATAAATTCGCATACTGATCCGACAAAAATTCGTACGTCTTCATGGTTTGAAAATAATGAGGAACAACCATCACCCCCCAACCGTTATCAAAACAACCCTCCCCCGAAAACAGCAAACCATACGGCAACGGACGGTCAACCATGCCGCCTTCAAGTCGAATTGTAGATTCGCCTAAAACTTTCCAAGTAAAGGTCTTGTCAACACGCAATTCGATTTTATTAAAGTCCAAATCGCCATCTAAGAATCCGCTTAGTCCTCGAACGTAATTCAAGTGTATGATGGGATATTCGGTGCCCAAACTTAGCCGCTGTTTCGGTGTTCTAAAAAATCGCTCTTTGAACGCATATCGCACGCCAATGCGCAAAGAGGTGTTTGTATAGGCTGTTAAATCCCCCAATGTATTAGATTGATAGGTATAGTCATATAGCGGGTTGACCTGTGTTTGACTGAGTTTGACATTTACCTTTGCATATTTCAACATCCTAAAACCAAAGTCAACTGCTTTCTCATCTATTTGATCCATCTGCGAAGCCAAAAAACTTCTGAAATCTCTCAGACTGTTGTAGCCCGAATATAGTGCCGAACGGCCAGTTTCCAACAACGTGTTTTGATAACTGATACGCCATTCCGTTTCGTATTTTTTGCTAATCGTCCAAGTCAGTTCGCCGCCATATTTCCATTGTTTATCCCTAAAACCATAACCAAAATATCCGCCAAGCGACAGATGTTTGGAAACCTTTTCATTGGTACGAATGCTAACTCCTAAACGCAGCCCCTCAAATTCGTTCATCACTAAGGTTTTGGAAAGGTCAATATCAAAGCATTTGACGGGAACTTTACCCTCAAAAAGTTTCTCGAAAAATATCATAAAACGGTCAAATTCGTACTCCTCTCCAATGCTATCTAAAAACTGATACGTTGCGCTTTCCGCCGAATCCAAAGGAACCGTGCGCTGCCTGTTCCAAAATGCACTGTCTTGATACTTGGCCTTTTCTGTTACAAGACCCTCATCTATCGAGAAATCCTTTTTTGTTAAATCTATAAAAAGTTCCACCGAATCGATATAGCATTTGCCTTCCATAAACAAACCCGCTTTTGCGTTTTGCCCGCCCGATGAATCAAGTTGAAGTTCGATGAAACCCATATCAAACATAAGAATATCGAAATTCAATTGTTCGGGAAACCATTGCGTGTCGTTTACAAATCTATACTTTTGTTGGATTTTCATACTGATAAGGCCTTGTTCCGCAGGTTCTGCAATCACGTTCTGAACAGCATATTTATTGGTGTGAATTTGCAACACCCCTTTCAACCCGTTGATGTTCTTGCCTTGTTTGGGTCTAAACGAAATAACAAAAATAGTATCCTTATTTTGATAAAGCGTATCTTCAATATTGAAAAAATAATAATTTGGACTTCCTCTGCTAATTGGGCTTAGATATTTGACATCGATTAGTTTAAAATGATCTTCATAGAATGAAAAAGGCTGGAAGTCCGTAGCCAGAAATGCAAGTGAAAAGTCTTTGAACCCCGACATCTTAGTGCCCAAAACGGTTTCTTGATTGTGATTAGGGTAGCGGTATTTTCGTTCGGTTGCAGTTTCCATCATAAGCAGATGCCCTCCCCGAAGATCCTTTTTCATCTCTTTCCGAATGGTGTCAGCGTATGCAGCGGTGTCATCTATGGCCATATTCGAGATAATTTTATTGTAAGAAATATATCTGAAAGAGGTAACATTTTCCGGATTATTTACAGTCCGATTTGCAGTAACCTGCCGGATGATACGGTCAGCCGGATTCTCGCCCGCTTTAATAGTAGTCGATTGCAAATTCACATACTGCTGCGTCAACACAACCACCATTTTATTGGCCTGTTTTACGGAATTCATATCAATCGTTTTCCGCTCATAGCCCACATAACTGAACAAAAGCGTATGTATTTTGGTCTGCGATTCGAAGCGAAAATTCCCGTCAATATCCGTAACCGCACCCAAATGCGGATTATCGTTTATTTTCACATTCACAAAAGCCAGCGGCTCTTTTGTGCGCTCATCAATAATTTTACCTTTTACCGCATACTGAGCAAACAATAAATTCCCTAAGGAAATCAATAACGTCAAAAATAGCGACCTCACTGTGATCACAATTTAATTGTTTAATCAATAAAAAACAATTGCTTGTTTTGAAAACTCAATAACACCTTTTGCTTCGACAGAATTTCATATCCAACCAATCCGTCCAATTGCATCTTATACGCCGTATTCAAGTGACTCATATCATTGAAAACGGTCTGTGTGTTTCGGAATTTCCTTTTACCGATGGTTATTTCTTTTAGGTCTCCAGATTCAACATTCCTCGTTTCACCTGCACCCTGCAAATTTGTGTTTTCTAAATTTGACAGATCTTTTTTCATGGACGCAAAAAATTTCTTATCCAGCAAATTACCGGATGCTCCACAATCCACACCAAACAGAAGTTCGGTTTGCCCTATTTTTCCTTTCACTGACGGAATATGGCCGAATATTTCAATTGGATTTTCTTCGATTTTGCTTTGTTTATAGTGAGTTTCAAGATAGGTTTGGGCAACATTGGGTTGAATGAGAGTGAGGGTATTATTAGCATAATCAAACAGCATATCATAATCTTTATACACTTCATAACCGATCAAACCATAGATTTCGGTTTCTAATTCTTTTTCCAGATGAGTAATATCCATCGTCAGCAACTTGCTTTCTTTAATCTCTATGCCATAAAAATTAAACTCTTTCACTTGTATAATGTCCATATTTGAAATAGACGAATTTACACCTTGTGCATTGCTGAAACTTATCGCACTGTCATTTTCGCTTTTAAAATATTTGCTGTTCAGTATCAACTTAGGCGAGCCGTTGTCGATGATAAACGTTCTGCTTTCGCCGTTGATCATAGCTTTTGTCGTAAGTATCTTATTTCGTATTTCTATGGGGATGGTAATAATTTCCTGCGTGCTTTTTTCAATCTTAGTATCGCCGTCTTTCAATGTTTTTCTCTGCAGAGTAAATAAATCCAATTGTTTGAGTTGATTACTGTTGTTAAAAACAAACGTTGTGGAGCGTTGTCCTAATTTTTGAGTATATGTAAATTCGTAAACCAGTGTCAATTCGCCATTATGTTCCGATTCGCTTATTTTCTTATAATCTTTAACCTGGTCGTTCAACTGTTTAACCAGTTGATTCATCACTACACTTGCCATTGGCGATTGTTGTCCCGAAAACATAAAATCAGGTGCAAGAAATTTCTCAAGCTGTTCGGGTGTTTGCGTATTAATAGCATCTACCGTTGCTGCTACGATGTTTTCACAGTCTGCCTTATTTTGAGCAAAGGTCGTGTTTACCAAAAGTCCCAAAAGGACTATAAATGCTGCTGTTAATTGATGTGTTTTCATGATTATGTTTTTTTAATTGAGTTAATTTGTTTTTGAATGTGCAAAGATACAATTTTTTTATGAATGAAAGTTTATTTTTTAGATTTTATAACCGGTTTTTGATTGAGGTTACTGGTATGAAAGAGTACAGGAGATGTACAGGAGAAGTATAGCTGAACATTACTTAAAAGTGCCTTTTTATTAGTTTCTATCTTGAAATGGAAAATTGGGAATTGGAGAAACATGACAAAATGTCATGTTTTTTATTGGTCTTTCATAATCAAAAATACGACGTATCCGATGTAACTTATCATGAAAATGGTGGCTTGCCAGCGGTCTAAACGGTATTTTTTGCCGATGAACATTGCGCCAAGCAGGAGCAATGTGCCAAACACGAGGATATAAATATCGTGGTTGAATACCGGCGAAAAGGGCATGGGATGAATCGTGGTGCTCGTTCCCAAGATGAAAAAGATGTTAAAAATGTTGGAACCTATGATATTGCCGATGGCTATATCGCCGCTCTTTTTGAGGATGGCGGTGATAGAGGTAACTAATTCGGGCAGGGATGTGCCGAGGGCTACGATGGTAAGCCCAATCACTTTTTCGCTAATATCAAATGCTCGAGCCAATCCCACTGCTCCATCGACTACAAACTTCCCTCCACCCACCAAGCAAGCCAAGCCTAACAGGATAAATACGATGGACTTGGTTAACGAAACAGGCTTTGTGCCGGATGTGGTTTCAACTTCGGGGGCTGTCGATTTCATGCTTCTAAACACCAAGAACAGAAACAATGCAAAAAACATCAACAAAATAAAACCTTCTAAACGGGTTATAGTATCTTTTGCGCCAAGACCATAATTTCCAAGCACAAACAGCACGATTGCGGCCAG
Source organism: Bacteroidales bacterium (assembly GCA_031286005.1). Next base: position 3,509 of record JAITVC010000245.1, on the reverse strand, counting down.
CAGGGAAAGGGGTATTTCCATGCGGATGGAACTGCGCTGAACGGCTATGGGCGCAATCAATCCCGTAACGCCAAGAATGAGGAACAAGTTGAAATTGTTGCTACCAATCACGTTGCCCAAACTGATTTCGGGGTGTCCGCCAAGCGCAGCTACAAAACTCACCACAAATTCGGGGGCAGAAGTTCCAAAGGCCACAATGGTAAGCCCAATGGCAAGTTCTGATAATTTGTAACGTCGTGCCAAAGCAGAAGCTCCGTCAACGAGCCAATCGCCACCTTTAATCAACAAGAGCATTCCTAAAACGACCAATAAGATGTTTATTAACATAATTCAACTGTTTTTACGCCAATTGTGGCGTTATGTTTTGAGGTGCAAAGATACGAAATAATTCTCAATTTTTCATTCTCAATTAAAATTTGTATCTTTGCAAAATGGAAACAACACGTCAACAAAAAGTGAACAGTCTTTTGCAAAAAGATTTAGCGGATATTTTACTTCGCGAAGTGATTATCCCGAATACGATGATTAGCGTTACACGCGTCAACATTACGCCCGACATGTCGGTGGCACGTGTGAACCTCAGCGTTTTTGCAACCAAAGACAAAGCGGCCGTTGTGAAACAAGTTCAGGCCAAGAAGTCGGAAATCCGCCATTTGCTGGGCGAGCGCATCAAACGTCAGGTGCGGATTGTGCCCGATTTGCAATTCTTTCTCGACGATTCGCTGGATCGCATCGAACGTATTGACGAACTTTTGAAGCAGTCGTGAATGTCCCGTTTCGCATAGCTTTGCGGTATCTGTTTGCCAAGAAATCCCGGTTGGTCAACTGGGTTTCGGGCATTTCTACGGTGAGCATTGCTGTGGGAACGGCGGCGCTAATCATGGTGCTGTCGGTGTTCAACGGGTTGAATGTATTAATCAAAGGCCTATACAATAGTTTCGACCCCGATTTGAAGATTCAAGTTGTGGAAGGCAAATATTTTGAACAAGATGAAATCAATTTGACCAAGATAACAGCTATCGAAGGTGTTTCGGTGTGTGTGCCAACGTTTGAAGAATCGGTTTTACTACGCTATAACGATCAGCAATGCGTGGCCACTATCAAAGGCGTTGGTCAAGATTTTGAGCGCTTAACTCAAATCGACCAACATATTGTGGATGGCAAATACCGGTTATCTTCGGGCGAAACAGCCTTTACGGTGGTGGGCTAGGGTCTCTACGCGAATCTCGGCATTAATTTGCGAAATCCTTACGAGCCTGTTGGGTTTTATGTGCCGAAACGTGGAAAAACGATGAACATCTTATCGCCGGAAGCATTCTCGGTTGATTATGCCTTGCCCGTGGGAAGTTTTTCTACCATTATGGAATATGATGAGAAATTTATCCTCACATCGTTGGATTTCGCACAAACGCTCATCGGTGCCGAGAACGAGATTTCGGCCATCGAAATCAGATTAGCACCCGATGCCAAATTATCCCGTGTGCAAAGTCAAATTCAAGCCCTCGTGGGCGATGACTTTTCGGTTAAAAACCGCACACAACAACAGGAAATGTATTACAAGACCATCCAATCCGAGCGGTTGAGCATCATTTTAATCCTGTCGTTTATCTTGCTTATCGCCACATTCAACATGATTGGCTCGCTGTTTATGGTGATTTATGACAAACGTAAGGATATGGCCATTTTGCGTAGCATGGGTGCTTCTACCATCATGCTGCGGCAAATCTTTTGGCTCGAAGGTTTGATGATTGCTTTCGTTGGCGGCTTTTGCGGCTTGTTTATCGGCGGCGGCATTGCTTGGCTGCAACAAACATTTGGCTTTCTCAAACTCGGCGGCGGCGGTGATGGTTTTGTGGTGGGTGCCTATCCGGTGCAAATTCAATGGTCGGACTTTGGGTTGGTGTTTGCTATTGTGCTTATAGTTGGATTAATCTCAAGTTTGGCGCCATTGCGAAACATTTCCAAAAAATAAATATCATATTAAATATTAAAATTCATAACTAATAACCCATAACTCATAAATTTTTTGTATCTTTGCAAATCAAAACAAATAAATTATAAACAAACAAAACAAAATCACCATGAAAAAATTATCTATCTTAATGGCCATTTGCGCCTTTGTTTTCGCATCTTGCGGCGGCGGAAGTAACACACCTTCGGGCACAGTAAAAACTTTCTTCAAAGCTATGGAAGCTAAAGAATTTGAAAAAGCATTAGGCTGCATGGGTTTCAATTCTGAAACCGACAAAGAGGAAACTGCTGCTTTAGTTGAAAAAATGGAAAAATCTGCCGAAGAAGAAGGCAGTAAAATGGCTTTCAAAGACTATGAAATCCTTTCCGAAACAATCGCCGAAGACGGTAATTCTGCCACAGTTAAACTGAAAATCACAACTAATGACGGAAAAACCGAAGAAAACGAAATTAAACTCAAAAAGGTTGAAGAAAAGTGGGTAATCGATTTGGGAAAATAGTGATTCCTTCTTCTCTAAAACGGGTTCTCCCGTTACTTCTACTGTTAACAGTCTGTTGCAATCATCCGATAGCGACAGACTGTTTCTCTATTGACCAAAGCCTTCTTCAAGAAGGTGATTTGGTGTTCCGATTAGGGCGAGGAACCGCAAGCAGAGTTGTAAACATAGCCGATAAAGAAAAGTCTTATTCCCATGTCGGACTTTTAGTCAAGGATAGCACCGAAGAATGGTATGTTGTCCACGCTGTGCCGGGAGAGGGCGAAGAAACCGGCGGACGTGAAACCATCAAATACGACCCTATTGCACGGTTCTTTGGGCACGACCGAACCGTTGACGGCGTAGTTATGCGGTTTGATTCGATTGCAGAGATTTCCAATCAGATTATTGATAAAGCCCAAGAGTTCTTTCGGCAGCAACTCCTTTTCGACCATGATTACAGCCTTTCGGATAGCTCAACCTTATATTGCACAGAGCTGGTGCATCGTGCTTTTCTTTGTGCCAACATTGATTTGAGCGAAGACCGGCGGCATTCTTTCCCGTTATTCAAAGAATTTATCATCTTCCCCTCCGATATTTTACAAAACAAACGTTTACATGAGGTCTGCAAAATAACATTTGTTCAAAAATAATTTGTATCTTTGCACTCATGAAACCTCATCTGTTTGATAATAATGTGGATTTTTTTCATAGCATTTTAAAGGATATAGAAAATGCTCAACACTCTGTTTTTATCGAAATGTACCGCATCACAAACGATGATGTGGGCGAGCAATTGACCAATGCGCTTATTGAGAAATGCAAACAAGGCGTTGAAGTCAGATTGCTTTTGGATGCATACGGCAGTATGCTTTTCGAGCCTCTTGCCAAACGCATTCGCGAACACGGCGGGCACGTGCGATTCTTTAAGAAGTTAAAGTTATTCTTTCTGGCCACCTTCTCAAAAAACAACTCTCGAAACCATCGCAAGTTAATTCTTATTGATAATGAAATTGTGTATTTCGGGAGTTCCAACTTGACCCGTTATTCTCATGTATGGCG
>JAITVC010000244.1 GCA_031286005.1 Bacteroidales bacterium | reverse complement strand
TAGCCTATCGTTGTGGCTTGAGTCAATTCATTCCATTGCTGTGTTTGTTCATCCCAATATTGAACTTTGAAAGATTTTACACGTTGTCCTAATGAGATATATTCTTGCAAAAGCAAGCGGTTGAAGGTTTGTGATTTTTTCCATTCAATTTCTAAAGACGGATTTAACGTTTCATCGTTCGTAGTCCAATACGAATCGTAATCGGATTTGAGTATGTTGTTGGCGGCATATTTCTCGACATTGCCTCTCGTATGGCTTGCTTTTACGGTTGCACTGATAGCCAAGTTTTCTTGAAACGCTTCTTCACGGGCTTTTCGGAACTCCATGAGCCTTGCCGAATCAATCGGGTGTATACGGCCGCTTCTATCGGGCGGTACATTCAGCAATAAATTGGCATTACGGCCAACTGACGTGTAGTAAATATCCATCAATTTCTCTACGGTTTTTACCTTTGCATCGGTCGAAGGACTATAGAACCAACCCGGACGAATAGATACATCCACTTCCGCCGGAATCCATGATTTACCTAACACCTCACCGTTATTTAGCACATTGCGTTCGGGAGCATCCCGACCCGGTCCGAAACCTTCCACGTTAATGGTAGACCAGCTTGTTTCGCCCATAACACCGGCTTCATTGCCCATCCATCGGCAATCGGGGCCCACATCGCTGAAGATAACAATGCCGGGCTGGTTGTTGTAAATCGTTTGGTGGAATAACGGCCAATCGTAGGCTTGCATTTTATCGCCCTCTTTTGCACCATTGGCGCCGTCTAACCATTGCTCAAAAACATTGCCGTAGTGACTCAACACTTCACTCAGTGTATTTGCAAAAACTTGGTTGTATTCAGGCGTTCCGTATGTCGGATGATTTTGATCCCAAGGCGAAAGATAAACGCCGAATTTGATGCCGTATTCTTTGCAGGCGTCGGATAGTTCTTTGACCACATCGCCCTTGCCGTTTCGCCATGCACTTTCTCTAACGGTGTGCGTGCTGTATTGGCTCGGAAACAAACAAAAGCCATCGTGATGTTTGGCTGTGATAATAATACCTTTCATTCCGGCATCCTTGGCTGTTTTGGCCCATTGTCGACAATCTAAGTTTGTCGGATTAAAAACGTTGGGGTCTTCTTTTCCATCGCCCCATTCCACATCCGTAAATGTGTTTGGCCCGAAATGAGCAAACATATAGTATTCTAATTTCTGCCAATCCATTTGCTTTTGTGATGGAGTGGCGCCGAAAGGTTTGGGTGGTGTTGGTTGTGCCGATAACGCTGTTGCTAAAACAAGAGCGAAAGGTAGAGTGAAGAGATTTTTTAGCATGTGTTTGTCTTTTGTTTTATTTTTTAATTTTCTATCAACTCCGGTCGTCGTTCCGTTGTTCGTCGAATGGCTTGTTCTTGCTGCCATTCTCGAATCTTGGCATCGTGTCCGGACAATAAAATATCGGGAACAGTCCACCCCCTAAACTCGGCAGGCCGTGTATAAACAGGGTAGGAGAGCAGGTCGTTCTGAAACGAATCATTCAATGCGGAAGTTTCGTCGCCAATCACGCCGGGAATTAAACGTGCAATGGCATCTGTAATCAAAACGGCAGGCATTTCGCCGCCCGACAAAACAAAATCGCCAATGGAATATTCTTTGGTGATGAAATGTTCTCGCACACGTTCGTCTACACCTTTGTAATGTCCACAAAGGATGATGATATTTTCTTTTAACGAAAGTGTGTTGGCTTCTTTTTGGTCAAAAAGTTGTCCGTCGGGCGTTGTAAAAATAATTTCATCGTACGTTCTTTCCTTTGCTAATTGCTCAATGCAATTCACAATAGGCTCAATCATCATTACCATTCCGGCTTCGCCGCCAAACGGATAATCATCCACACGGCGATGCTTGTCGGTGGAGAAATCCCGCAACTGATGCAAATGGATTTCAACCAAACCTTTTGTTTGCGCTCGTTTTACGATGGAATACCCAAACGGCCCCTCAAACATTTCGGGGAATAATGTGATGATGTCGATTCTCATCGTTGACGGATGATTTTCATTTTGGCTTCTAACAAAGCCAATTCTTGTTTGGCGCGATGAACTTTTCCTTCAACCTCCTTTTTCAGGATGTCAGCGTTTTTCGACTTAGTGAAAAACCCTAAATTATTTTCCCAAAGCAAAATATCATCACGCAATTTAGCAATTTTACTTTGAAGGGCGAAAATATCTTTATTGGATAAAGCATTCGCATCCTCTGGATTCTGAATCTTTGTGAATTTACCGGCAAAAGCAGAGGCATGAAGTTCGCCCGGAAGGATATTCAAACTTTCCATCAACGTGCCGATGGCTTGCCGAAATTCGGTGTGCAACCGATCTTTTTCGCGCAACGGAACATGGCCAATATTCATCCATCGTTTTTGAAAATCTTTGATCGTCTGCAATTGCTCTGATTTTTCGATGTTCGTAAACGTTGCAACTTTGACTTCTTGAATCAATTCTTGTTTGAGTTTGAAATTCTCTTTTTCGTGAGTTCGGGTTTCGCTGTAAAATGCGTTTTTCTTTTCAAAGAACTTATCACAAGCAGCACGGAAGCGTTTCCAAATCTTTTCAGTATGTTTCTTTGCGGTAGGGCCAATGGTCTTCCATTCGTCTTGTAGCTTCATCATCTCATGGGTGAGATTTTTGAAATCATCGCGAGCGGCAAGGGCTTCGGCTTGAATACAAAGTTCGATTTTACGATTGAAGTTTTCCAATTGCACATCTTTGATTTGTGAAAAAAACAACCGTTTGCGTTCAAAGAAAGCGTTTAAAAATTCTTTGAAATTTGCCCAAATCTCTTCATTTTTGGCAGCTGTAGCACGTCCAA
>JAITVC010000129.1 GCA_031286005.1 Bacteroidales bacterium | reverse complement strand
CAAACGGCACGCGGTCGCGCACTTCTTCGGGCAAACGGCCGTTGATCATGTCCACTTTTACCAACGGAAAGAATTTCTCTCCTTCTTTGGGTGGGCGAATAGGGCCCTCAACAATGTCTCCGGTTTTCAAACCAAACAGTCTGATTTGGGATTGAGAAATATAGATGTCGTCCGGCGAAGACATGTAGTTATAATCCGATGAACGAAGGAATCCATATCCTTCGGGCATAATTTCGAGCACGCCCGAAGCCGATAAAATGCCGTCGAACTCGAACTGTTTTTCTTGCGATTGATTGTTGTGTTTGGTGTTTTGTTGTGGTTTTATGATTATCTCTTCCAAAAGCGAAGACATGGCAGGCGGAGCAGCAGGTGCTACGTTGTTATCGTCAATAACCTCTTCGACGGCCGAGAGCGGCGGTAACGACGGTGCCGGTTCTATATTATCCTCAACCGCTCTTGCTCGTTTTGATACAAACACGAGTTGCTTTGGCTTTTGCTGAGCCGTTTTTTCTGTTTCTGTTGTATTTGCTTGACGTGCAGGCTGTGGTTGTTGCGGTTGAAACAAATCGGGGTGTGTAGTGGCAAGAGGTTGCGGCCGTTCTTTCGTAGCAGCACTATTAGTTGTTGCCGGTGCCGGTTTTACAGGCTCTGTAGCGGGCATAGCTTGTTGAGCCGGTACGGGTTGTTTTGTTTTGGTTTTCAAAAGGATGGGCGTTTTTGTTTCTTCCGACCGTACCGATTCGGTTGTTTTAGCAGGCGTATTGCTATGTGCAGGCTTCGCACCGGCCTCGTTTTTACTACTTTGCCCCTGTGGTTTTTTTACCTCAGCATTGTTCTCGGCCTGATAGCTTTCCGAGTGTTTATTTTGTGATTCAAGAATAGCTTGTTGGTCTAAGATTTTGTAAACGAGTTCCTCTTTTTTGTAGGCATCGGGACGTCTTAATCCCAAATCTTTAGCTAAAACCCGAAGTTCGGTAGTGAGCTTTTCGTTAAGCTCAGTAATGTTGTATATACGCATGTATATTTACTTATTATATTTGTTAAGAATTTACTAAAAACGCAGCATCAGAAAGGCATTTCTCATGTATGAATCTAAGAGATACACAAAACAGATTGTAAATATGATTTCTGTGATTGACAAGTAGGCATGAACATGCTTCCTTCAAAAAACGCTGCAAATATAGCACTTTTTTTTTATCAAAACACCTTTTGGAATATTTTTAACGAGGAAAAACCTTATACCCACGACAATTTTCAATTTTCAATTTTCAATTTTCAATTATTTACTTACCTTTGCACCGCTTTTCCAAAGCCCGTGCGTGTGATGGGAAATAAGGAAACAAGCAATCCTTAATTTTGAGTAACACATTAATTGATTAAAAATGAAAACATTTGAATTAAAAGGCGCTGAACGTTCAGACCTTGGCAAAAAAGCCACCAAAGCTTCGCGCAAAGACGATTTGATTCCTGCCGTTCTTTACGGAGGAGGCGATAACGCCAAACACTTTACCGTAAGTCAGGCCGATGTGCGTAAACTGATTTATACGCCCGAAATTTATATCGTAAACTTAACGATTGGCGGAGAAACGGTAAAAGCCATTCTGAAAGATCTTCAATTTCATCCGGTAACCGATGCTATTTTGCATATCGACTTCCTGCATGTATATGATGATAAACCTATTGTTATAGATGTTCCGGTTGAGCTCGAAGGGTTGGCCGAAGGTGTTAAAGCAGGGGGTAAACTGTCGTTGGATATGCGTAAATTGAAAGTGAAAGCGCTGTACAAAGATATTCCCGAAAACTTGCATATCAACATCGAAAGCCTCACACTTGGTAAATCTATTCAGGTAGGCGAACTGAGCTTCGACAAACTTGAACTGCTGAATGCCAAAAATGCTGTTGTATGCCGCGTTCAATTAACACGTGCCGCAAGGGGAGCCGCTGCAAAAGGCAACTAAAAATGATTGAATGAAATACTTAATTGCCGGATTGGGAAATATCGGTTACGAATACGAATATTCCCGCCACAATATAGGATTTAGAGTATTGGACGCTTTAGCTAAGGCGTCCAATATCGTTTTTAGCGACAAGCGTTATGGAGCTGTTGCCGAAATGAAACTAAAAGGTCGCACACTGATTTTGCTCAAACCCTCTACCTACATGAACCGGAGCGGCCACGCCATTCGCTATTGGTTGCAGCAAGAAAATATTCCGGTCGAAAACTTGTTGGTTGTAGTGGACGATTTGGCGCTGCCATTCGGAACGCTGCGCCTGAAAGGGAAAGGCAGCGATGCCGGACACAATGGGCTGAAAGATATTCAGGAGTTGCTGAAAACACAAAATTATGCACGGCTTCGTTTTGGCATCGGAAACGATTTTCCGCGTGGAATGCAGGTCGATTTTGTGTTGAGCAATTTTTTCAAAGAAGAGGAAGAAGTTCTGCCTGCCCGCATCGACATTGCTTGCGAAATTGTTAGAACTTTTTGTTTGGCCGGATTGCAAAATGCGATGAATCAGTTTAATAATAAGTAGTAGATGCGATATTTGGAATCTGTTTGATCAAAAATCGACAGTTTTGTCTCAAAAGAACGCAGATAAAACAGATTTGCACAGATTTTTTCTTTTTTGGAAAATCAAATGCAGCCTTGTCTGCTATTCTCCTCTTGTGGAGGGGGCCGCAAAGCGGCGGGGAAATTTACTTGTAACTCGCAACTGCCCGCAAGGC
>JAITVC010000085.1 GCA_031286005.1 Bacteroidales bacterium | reverse complement strand
CCGAAAGAAGATACTCGTTCGGGATACAGATATGCAAATTCCAAGGCCACATAGCCACCCATCGAATGACCAATGACGGTGGTTTTGTCGATATTTTCAGCATCTAACACATCTTTCACACATTGGGCCATCAGAGGCATGGTGTGTACGTCGGCCATTTGCGGTGTTTGACCATGACCGGGCAAATCAAGTGTAATCACACAACGGTCTTTACCAAGCACATTAAAGAATTTATCCCAAATAGCCTCAGATTCCATGAATCCGTGTAGCAGCACGAGTGGATTCTTATCGCTATCCGAACGGCGATAATGGATATTACTCTTCATCGTCGATAGTGTTGTATTGCGAATAATTGCGCCATTTGTCCAATACGCCCCCAAAGTCGGCAGGCATTTCCGAATCAAAGGCCATCATTTTCTTTGTAGAAGGATGTATAAAGCCTAATGTTTTGGCATGTAGGGCCTGACGGGGAATGATGTTAAAGCAATTCTGAACATACTGCTTGTATTTACTGTAGATAGTGCCCTTGATGATTTGATTGCCACCATAAACCTCATCGTTAAACAACGGATGTTTCAGGTAGCGCATGTGTGCCCTAATTTGATGTGTGCGACCGGTCTCAAGCACGCACTCCACGAGGGTTACATAGCCAAAACGTTCCAAAACCTTGTAATGAGTTACGGCATGTTTGCCGTAATCGCCATCAGGGAAAACAGTCATCACTTTGCGGTCTTTCAGACTTCGGCCTACGTTGCCGGTGATGGTACCTTCATCTTCCAAGAAATCGCCCCAAACCAAAGCCCAATATTTACGTTCAACGGTATGATCGTAAAACTGTTTGGCTAAAAACGATTGTGCCACTTCATTCTTGGCCACAAGCAGCAATCCTGAGGTGTTCTTATCTATTCGGTGCACTAAATATGGCTTTGACTCTGAGTCTGTAGTCTGAAAGTGGTAAGCCAAAGCGTTCACCAATGTTCCTGAGAAATTGCCAAATCCCGGATGCACAACCATCTCCGGCATTTTGTTAACGATTAAAATATCGGCATCTTCATACACAATGTTCAATGGGATATTCTCTGCCGCAATCTCCGTTTCGCGCGGCGGATAGGCCATCACCACACTGATGATGTCGCCGGGTTTTACTTTGTAATTCGGTTTAACGGGCTTATCGTTAACTAAAATATTACCCGCATGAGCAGCGTTTTGAATCTTGTTGCGGATGGTGTTTTCGATGCGTATCATCAAAAACTTGTCGATGCGCAAAGGCGATTGGCCTTTATCTACCACAATGCGGTGATGTTCGTATAAATCCTGTTCTTCGTCCGGAAGGTCTACGTCTAATTCGTCTGTCATTTAAAAAATTTTAACTTCGTTGAGCTCGCTCTTCGAGCTTCGGTTCTGCAAAGATACGAAATATTTAAGATTGTTGTATAGATTATTCCGAATATTTATTAATCAAACGCACCATCAAATCGTTCAAATATTCAACTTGATGTTCTCCAATGGTTGGCGTTAAGTGCGGATTTCCAACCCCGCTATCATCTGTGATAAACACATACGTTCCATTCGTGGAAATAGCCATAAAGCGCATCAGAAACTCAGTTTCTTTATCAATGCCACTTGCCGTGATCGGAATAATCTTAATGCCCTTCTCAATGCCTCTTTGTATGGATTGTTGAAGACTTGAGATGACATTATCTTGATAGTGAGGCGGTGCATCAAGGATAAGAAATAAGAGCCGAGTTTTGGCATTGGCCGACCATTGCAATTCGTTAATGGCCTTATCAAGTGCTGTGTGAACGGCTTCGGGAGTATCTCCTCCGGCATCTGCTCTTTGATTGTTGATAAATGAATTGGTTACCGAAATATCACTTGCAAAGTTTGAGATACGAGTTACGTACTCATCGCCTTCGTCTCGATAGAATAGGGCAGAGGTGAAAATTTGAGCTTGCGAATTGCTGCTTTGTACTCTTTGAACAACGTCTACCAACTCTGTTTTGATAAATTCAAGCTCATCGGCCATAGAGCCTGTGGCATCAACAACCAAGGCTATTTCAATACGATTGGCAGGCTGCTCTCCGTCAACGGTAATTTCATTAATGCCTTCGGAATAGGGGAGTACGTTTGATAGTTCAAGAGTCTCGTTTACGGTAATTACGACATTGGAAAAATCGGTTGAATTAGATTTCTGAAACAAATCCATCCACAATTCCGCTTTACCGAAATTATCGGTTATCGCTGTGAAAATAGTTGTCGAATTTCGCTTTAAGTCTACTTTGGCATTGGCTAATGGTTCACCACTTTGCGTGAGAACTTTTACGGATATGCGGTTGTTATTGTAAAATTTCCAATAACCGGGTAGTTGTTGATATGAATTATCCGAAATAATAGTATTCCAAAACGACCAGTTGTCCAAGTCGTTCCACTCTCCGGCAGTGAGCGTGCCGGGTTGATACGATCCATTTTCATTGTTATTTCCGCCGTATTCACCGTCGGGGCTTAACGAAGAGCCTCCATCACCTTTTCCACAAGAGAGGACTATAAAAGCAAGGGAAAATAAAAAACCGAATGGTTTGATTTTTGATGCCATAGTAAATTTTTTTTATTGATTTGTAGTTTCAAACACGGCCTTACAATAAGTTACACCCATCGCATCGTAATGTTGCGATATTCCGCGCAGGCGTTTCACAAAGCTGTTGAAATCTTTTTGTGCGGCGGATGTCCAGCCGATTTCCGCCACAGCAGCGGCGCGCGGATAGGCCATGTAGAAGGCGTGGTCGAGTGTGGGGATATATTCCGTCCACACATTGGCTTGAACGCCGAGAATATACTTCGATTCTTCGGGTGTTAGTTCGCTTGGTACAGGCTCGTAGTTGTAAACGGTATCAATGGGCAGGAAACCGCCGATGGCAACAGGTTGTGTTTTCGGGTCGGCTTGGAAATAGTCAAGGTATAGATGCGAAGAAGGGGTCATAATAACATCGTGATGCTGCTTTGCAGCAGCGATTCCACCCCTGATGCCTTGCCACGACATCACGGTTGCATTCGGCGCCAAACCGCCTTCCAAAATCTCGTCCCAACCGATGATTTGTTTGCCTTTGGTGTTTAGGAATTTCTCAATGCGCGTGATGAAGTAGGATTGCAGTTCGTGCTCGTCTTTCAAACCCAATTGCTTGATTAATTCTTGACAATGGTGGCAACGTTGCCAACGTTTTTTAGGGGCTTCATCGCCGCCGATATGAATGTATTCCGATGGGAAAAGTTCGGCTACTTCCGTCAAAATGTTTTCGAGAAACACAAACGTCGTATCTTTCGGACAAAAAATATCGTCCAACACTCCCCAACGGCCTTCCACCTCAAACGGCCCGCCGCTGCACGAATATTGCGGATAGGCGGCGAGTGCGGCTACGGCATGTCCCGGCATTTCGATTTCGGGAATCACGGTAACAAACCGCTTTTCAGCATAAGCAAGCACTTCTCTAACGTCGTCTTGGGTGTAATAACCATTATTGGCCGTATCTTTAACCCAATTCCAATACCGACGGCCATTCACGTAATAGCCCTCACGTTCACGTTCACGCTTGGCGCCCACGCTTGTGAGCCGCGGATATTGTTTAATCTCGATGCGCCAACCTTGGTCATCCGTCAAGTGCCAATGAAATTTGTTCATTTTATGATACGCCAACACGTCGATATAGCGCATCACATCTTCTTTACTGAAAAAATGTCGGGACACATCAAAGTGCAGACCTCTATAAGCAAAACGTGGCGCATCGCTGATTTCAACGCAAGGAACAGTCCATTGGATATTCGCAACAACGGTCTTACTCTCAATCTGCGGAGGTAGCAGCTGGCGCAAGGTTTGCATGGCGTAGAAAATCCCACGAGGCGTTTTTGCTTCAATACGAATGCCGGTTTTCTTTACCGAAAGTTTGTAGGCCTCATCGCTATCAAGTTTGGGATTAATCACACAAAAGATGGTTTGACTTCCACCTTTGCCCGTCGTGATAGGCAACGAAAAACCGGCCGCTGAGGTCAACAGTTCATTGAACACCGCAACGGCTTGCAGTATGGATTCATCATGCTTTGCAAAGACGATTTTGGTACTTGGCGTAATTGTAAATTCGCCCGCCAAAGCCTTGCAAGATGCCGGTTGAGGAATAAGGTTAAGGTCGTTTTTAGATTGCGCAAACAGAGAGCAAGCACAGAGACACAAAGCAAATAAGAATGTTTTTTTCATCAGTGATAAATGGTTTAAGTTAATTGAATGCAAAGATACGAAAAATAATTAAGAATTAAAAGATTTTGTACCGGAGTTGTAGCGGACTTGATACGGAGATG
>JAITVC010000197.1 GCA_031286005.1 Bacteroidales bacterium | reverse complement strand
AATGAATAAAGCTGTTTGGTTTTCAAATCTTCGGGAATATCGCCGCTGATGATCCGGTGTGCCAAGCCTTCGGCGATGGCGGTTTTCCCCACGCCGGGCTCACCAATCAGGATGGGGTTGTTTTTCGTTCGTCGCGAAAGAATTTGCAACACACGGCGGATCTCGTCATCGCGACCAATGACGGGGTCTAACTTGCCGTTTTGTGCCAATTGATTTAGGTTTTTCGCGTATTTTTCTAACGCTTTACCTTGATTTTGTTGAGGGTTTTGTGGATTCATGATTTTATCTCCTTTTTCTATTCCAAACTGCGGCAAGTTTTGTTCCGATGTGTATTTACTGACAAAATGGCAGGTTTTTAGGTGTTTAATGGTATTTTCATGACAATTTGTCCGAAATTTGGGATGTCTCGGCTTCACTACGTTTCAAAATAAAAAAGCCGAGATAGGAATCTCGGCATAATGGAGGGTACGCTTTTCAACATCTTTATTTCGGTTTAGCACCTTCCCATCGACTACCCTTCTCGTCGTGAACATGAACTTGATTATCGAACCAATCTGTTGTATGCCCTGTAGGATTCCCACCAGCGTCTTTTTCATGAACTACGATTTTATCATCGTAATATTGAACTTTAAGTTGAGAACCATCATCATTTGTAATTTTCTCTTCACCATTTAATTTACTCATATCAAACCTCCTTATTAAGATTGTTCCTTCTACTCGTAGGCTTTTCGTAGGAAATATATCGCCCGTTTTAAAGAGGTCTGCTCTCTCTGCAATATGATTTAAGTGTTTTTGCAATTTCACTTTGCATTTTTTCGGAACAGTGACAATTCTGTCTTATATAATTGAGGCGGATTTCCCGTCGTCGAATTTTCAAATCAGTATATAAAAGAAATTAATTACTTTTTCTGATAGTCAAAGCTATTGATACAAAAGGACAACCCAACCCCAGCCCCAGTTGTCCCTTTCCATTTCCTATTCCACCACTTCCTCTACAATCTTCTTACTCCCCCCCTTAACATCATGCACCCTCCTCGCACTAAAATACACCGCCAAAAACGCCTCGTCATCAAAAAATCCCTCAACCAAAGCATCCAACGTCTTCAATTTCTCACGAGTTTTCGACAACAAATCAACAATAGACGCCGTATTTTCCATCCGAGAATCCACCACCGCATCACGATGAGCATTCAGTTTAGCCAATTTATCAGTAGCAAGTTGCAGATTAGTCAGCGCCACCTCATCAATCTCGTAAGGTTTCAGTTGTTCAGCACGCACTTTGCACAATTCAGCAATCGCCCGCGACACATTCAACAAATTATTCAACGAAAGATCATCAAGCGCCGAACGCGAAAAACTCGATTGCCGCTCCACCACAGCATCCTCCTCAATCCGACCAAAAGCCCGAAGTTTACGACCCAAGTTAAAAAGCAAGTCCTCCAAAGCCGTACGAGCCGCCTCCTTAGCCGCCGTATGCCCCTCAGGCGCATTCTCAACCTGCTTAGCCGCCGCCGTCTCAACAGCCTTAACCAACTCACATACATCAAAAAAAGCATCCTTAACCAAGCCCACATCGCCCCACGCCGAACTGTTGCTTTCAAACACATCACACACAGCCTTAACCATGTTCAAATAATTACTTTGAGATTTTTTCATAAAATAGATAAATTAAAAAGTTTGTAATTGAAATTTAAATCCTACATAAAAAACACTGCAAAAATACAAATAATTTCCCAATTAACAAAGAAAACAAAAAAACTCACGCCAAAGACCACCGCACACTAGCCAATCACCATCCGACATTCGCCGATGACTACCCGACACCCACCAATCACTACCGGACATCCACCAACCACTTCCCGACACCTCGCCCCCTTTACCGGACAACTTCCGCCGCCTTCCGGACATCCACCGACAACTTCCGAATACATGCCTAAGATTACCGGCCCCCTCGCACCCCATACCTCGCACCCCGCACCGTTTTCCGAACATCTCTCACCCTTTTAATTTTTAATTCCCAATTTTTAATTTTTTCGTACCTTTGCACAAAAAAACACATCTTATGCTTTTCAAAGACCTCGTTTACAACAATCGCAGCTACCGTCGGTATGACGAGAGCTACAAAATTACCAAAGAACAACTGCTTGCTTGGGTTGATTTGGCACGGCATACGCCATCGGCACGGAATGCACAGCCGTTGAAATTTTTTGTTTCGGCTGAGGCGGAAACCAATCAACTTATTTTCGACCATATTTCGTGGGCGGGCTATTTGGAAAACGGGCGACCGGTGCAGGGCGAACGGCCTTCGGCGTATATTGTGCTGTGCAATGACGGGGATATTTCGCAACAGTCTTTGCATGATCAAGGCATCATGGCTCAAACCATCCTGCTTGCTGCGGTGAGCGAAAATTTGGGTGGTTGCATGTTTACCAGCGTGAAACGAGAGGAATTGCGAAAAGGTTTGAATTTGCCTCAAAATCTGGAACCGCAATTGGTTATTGCCATTGGGAAACCGGTTGAACATATTGTTATCACAGAGGTTAAGGACAGCTCTATTCGCTATTACCGCGATGCGGACAACACGCATTTTGTACCCAAACGAGCGTTAGCCGACCTTGTGATTAATTAATTATTTTGTATCTTTGCAAAAAATTTCTTACTTATGAATTATGATTTAATAGTTATCGGAAGCGGCCCCGGCGGTTATGTAGCTGCTATTCGCGGCGCCCAATTGGGCCTGAAAACCGCTGTTGTGGAGCGTGCGGATTTGGGCGGTGTTTGTTTAAATTGGGGATGTATTCCAACCAAAGCCTTGTTGAAAAGTGCGCAAACGTTGCAATACATGCTTCACGCAGAAAGTTACGGCATGAAATTGGACGGCACGGTAAAGCCGGATTTGGATGCCATCGTTACACGCAGTCGAGGTGTTGCAGAAACCATGAATAAAGGCGTTGCTTTCTTGTTGCA
>JAITVC010000195.1 GCA_031286005.1 Bacteroidales bacterium | reverse complement strand
CGGTGGAAGATGCGGATGTGTCGGCACAACTGAACCGTTCTTTCCGCAAGAACGGTATGAAAGTGATGGTAGATTCGAGCGTTGAGCATGTGGACACAACCGGTGATTTGTGTAAATGTACGATTAAAACGAAAAAGGGTGAAGAGGTTGTTGAAGCCGAAATCGTGTTGTCTGCGGTGGGCGTTACAACGAATATTCAAAACATCGGCTTGGAAGAAACCGGCATAGAGATTGTAGGCACAAAAATCAAAGTTGATGAGTATTATTGCACCAATAAAGAGGGGTATTATGCCATTGGCGATATTGTTTCGGGACCTGCTTTGGCACACGTGTCTTCGCATGAAGCGTTGGTGTGTGTTGAGAAGATTGCCGGACTGAATCCTCATCCTGTAAATTACAACAATATTCCGGGCTGCACCTATACCACGCCGGAGATTGCTTCTGTGGGGCTTACGGAGAAAAAAGCCCAAGAGGCAGGGTTTGATATTAAGGTGGGTAAATTTCCATTCACAGCATGTGGAAAAGCCACAGCAACGGGCAATAGAGATGGTTTTGTGAAAGTGATTTTTGATGCCAAAACCGATGAAATGATCGGCTGTCACATGATTGGCGACACGGTAACCGAAATGATTTCAGAGGCAGTGATTATTCGTGAGAAACACATCAAAGCGCACGATATTATTTCGGCCGTTCATCCGCACCCAACTATGTCGGAAGGGTTGATGGAAGCAGTGGCCGCAGCTTATGGGGAGGCGGTGCATTTGTAAAAAACCAAACTAAAATGAAAATTATTAACACGAATATCCCCGATCTAAAAATCCTCGAACCCTCAGTTTTTGCCGATGATAGGGGATACTTTTTCGAATCTTATTCCTATCAAAAGCTGAAAGATTTAGGCATTGATAAAGTATTTGTTCAAGATAATGAATCCAAGTCGCAGAAAGGTGTTTTGCGCGGTTTGCATTTTCAAAATCCGCCGTTTGCACAAGCTAAATTGGTGCGTGTGGTAAAAGGTGCGGTGCTGGATGTAGCGGTGGATATTCGCAAGGATTCGCCAACCTATGGCCAACATGTTTGCGTGGAGCTTTCTGAACAGAATAAGCGTTTGTTCTATATTTCGGAAGGGTTTGCACATGGTTTTTTGACTTTGGAAAACGATACGGTTTTCTCATACAAATGTTCAAATTATTACAATAAAGCATCCGAAGGCTCACTGCTTTGGAATGATGAAATGCTCGCAATTGAATGGAATTGCGAGCATCCATTATTGTCCGACAAGGATAAAATATCTCCTAAGTTTTCAGAATTTAAATCTCAATTTTAATTAAGGGCGAACATGTAAGTTCGCCCTACCTGTAAATATCATTCTTATGCGTTCAAAATACCACATCCTAATCACTCTTGCGGCCGTTGCACTAACCGCCGTCATTATGTTAAATTTTACAAACCAAGACGGCAACAGTGATGAATATTATCAAAAAGCCTTTCAAAATAATTATCAGCTTTATTCGCCTGTAATCCCGGAAGACATGAATTTTTGCGGTGAGCGTGTGCCTTTGGAACTGTATCATGTTTACGAACGTATGGATCGCGAATTGCTGGTGAATGTGTATTGGCAATCCAATATTATGTTGCTGATTAAGCGTGCTAATCGCTATTTTCCAATCATCGAACCTATTTTGAAAGAGCAAGGTCTTCCGGATGATTTTAAGTATTTGGCGTTAGCCGAGAGTAGTTTTGTGAATGTAACATCATCGGCCGGAGCAGCAGGATTTTGGCAGTTTATAAAAAGCACAGGTTTGCGTCATGGTTTGGAAATCAACAATGATATTGATGAGCGCTACCATTTAGAGAAAGCAACTGTTGCCGCAGCAAATTATCTCAAAACGAGTTATAAGCTGTATAACAATTGGACATTGGCAGCCGCAGCATACAACACCGGCGACAGCAATATTCGCAGACACATCAAAAATCAAGGTGTGGAAAGTTATTACGACATGCACCTTCCGGAAGAGACAATGCGCTATGTATTTCGGATCTTGGCTTTAAAAACGATTTGCGAGAATCCGCAAGAGTATGGCATTATTTTGCGAAAGAAAGATTTGTATCCGGAAATCCCTGTAAAATCAATTTCTGTCGATACAACCATTGCAAATTTATTTACCTTTGCCACTCAGCAGGGCGTTACTTATCAACAACTCCGTGCGCTCAACCCTTGGATGAGAAGTAGCACTTTGCCCAATAAGTCAAAAAAGAAGTATCAAATTTCAATTCCTGCAAATTCCTCATTATTAAGAAGTGAGATGGTTTCTCAAGATGAAGATGAAAATATTTTGCAGGAAATTGATAATTAATTCTTACCTTTGTAAATTATTTCCGAATTGAAAACCACAGTTTATGTCAAAAAATTTAGTCATTGTCGAATCTCCTGCAAAGGCCAAAACTATAGAAAAGTATTTGGGTAAAGAATATAAAGTTTTATCATCGTATGGTCATGTTCGCGATCTTCCGAAAGGTAAGATGTGTGTGGATATTGAGCATGATTTTAAACCTGAGTATGAGATTTCAGAAGATAAGAAGAAATTAGTTGCCGAGTTGGCGAAAGAAGCCAAGAATGCCGATATGGTTTGGCTCGCATCCGATGAAGACCGCGAGGGGGAAGCCATCGCGTGGCATTTGTCGGAAGTGTTGAAATTAGATAAAGCTAAAACCAAACGTATCGTTTTTAATGAAATTACGAAAACAGCGATTTTACATGCCATAGAACATCCGCGCCAATTGGACGAAAACTTGACCAATGCGCAACAAGCCCGGCGTGTATTAGACCGCTTAGTGGGGTATGAGATTTCGCCTGTGTTGTGGAAAAAAGTTCGCCCGTCATTATCGGCCGGACGTGTGCAGTCTGTTGCTGTTCGTCTGATTGTCGATCGTGAAAAAGAAATCAAGAAGTTTGAATATTCGTCGGCATTTAGGGTTACATCCCTGTTTGATTTGCCATCGCAAAAAACATTGGAAGCCGAACTGAACAAACGTTTCAAAGATGACAAAGAAATCGGTGCCTTTTTAGAGCATTGCAAAACGGCGATATACACGGTTGCAGACATTGAAACCAAACCATCCAAGCGCACACCTGCTGCTCCATTTACGACCTCTACCTTGCAGCAGGAAGCCTCTCGGAAGTTAGGCTTTTCGGTGGCTAAAACCATGTTGGTTGCCCAGCAACTTTACGAGGCGGGTTACATCACCTACATGCGTACGGACTCCGTGCATTTGTCGGATTTGGCAATTCATACCACCCAATCTGCAATTGAAAAGAATTACGGTGCGAAATATCATAAAATGCGTCAGTATGCCACAAAATCGAAAGGCGCACAAGAGGCGCACGAGGCCATTCGTCCAACGTATATCGACAACCAAAAAATAGAAGGCGATGCATCGCAACAAAGATTGTATGATTTGATTTGGAAACGTACAATTGCATCGCAAATGAGCGATGCGGAATTTGAGAAGACAACCGTAACCATTGATATATCCAACTGTGTCGAGAAATTTCAAGCCAAAGGCGAAGTGTTGATATTCGATGGATTTTTGAAAGTCTATATGGAGTCGAAAGACGAAGAAGACGATTCGGAAGTAAAAGGTTTATTGCCGCCGATCAATGTGCACGACCGACTTTCGGTACAAAAGATTACAGCACGGCAAACGTTCACGCAAGCACCGCCACGCTATACCGAAGCAAGTTTGGTGAAGAAGATGGAAGAATTGGGCATCGGCCGTCCTTCTACCTACGCACCAACCATCTCGACCATTCAGAAGCGAGAATATGTGGTGAAAGAGGATAGGGATGGCAACGAACGTACCTACAAAATTATGGAACTGGATGCCAAAGGCAATATCCAAGAATCTAATAAAACAGAGGTGTTCGGTGCAGAAAAATCCAAGATGTTTCCAACCGATATAGGTAATTTGGTAACGCAATTCTTGGTAGAGAATTTTGATACGATTATTGACTTCAACTTCACGGCTGAGGTGGAAAAAGAGTTTGACGAAGTGGCTAACGGCGACATCCAATGGACGGAAATGTTGCGCCAATTCTACAAACCGTTTCACGAACAAGTAGACACCACCCTCCAAAATTCCGAACGTGTGAGAGGAGAGCGTTTAGTAGGCGTGGATACCAAAACCGGAAAGAATATTTATGTCCGTCTCGGACGGTTTGGCCCGATGGCACAAATTGGCGAAACAAGCGATGAAGAAAAACCCACGTTTGCAAGTTTGAAGAAAGGCCAATCCTTAGAAACAATTACACTCGAAGAGGTGTTGGATTTGTTCAAACTGCCACGCACGGTGGGGCAATTTGAGGGCGAAGATTTGGTGGTGGCTATTGGTCGATTTGGCCCATACATCCGTTTGGGAAAAACCTTTTATCCGCTTGGAAAAGTTGACGACCCGCTCGAAGTGTCCGAAGAACGTGTGATTGAAATCATCAAAGAAAAACGTGAGAAAGATGCCAACAAGGTAATTCGTGAATTTAAAGAAAACCCGGATGTACATGTGTTAAATGGTCGTTTCGGGCCTTATGTGGCTGTGGGCAAGAAGAATTTCAAAATACCCAAAACCGTTGATCCTGCAAGTTTAACCCTGCAAGATTGCTTGGATTTGTCGGAAGGCCAAAAATTAGCAGCCGAAGGCGATGCAAAACCGGTAAAAAAGGCAGCTGCCAAGAAACCTGCCGCTAAAAAAGCAGCGCCCAAAAAAGCCACTAAGAAATCATGAACACCATTCCCGAAATAGAACATCAAATCATCGAAGAATTTTCCAAATTCGACGAATGGCTGGATCGCTACAATTATTTAATAGAACTTGGTCGGGAATGCCCGATGATTAGCGAAAGCGAAAAGAATGAAGCCAATTTAATCAAAGGCTGCCAATCGCGCGTATGGCTCAGCGCCGAATTTGCGGATGGCCGCCTCATCTTCAAAGCCGATAGCGATGCCGTGATTACAAAAGGCATTGCCTATTTGCTCATTCGTGTGCTTTCCAACCAAACTCCGGATGCCATTTTAAACGCCGACCTTACATTCTTGGACACCATCGGACTGCGTGCGCACCTCTCGCCCACACGTTCAAACGGATTAACGTCCATGATTAAGCAGATGAAACTTTATGCGATGGCGTATAAGGTTAAAAGCGCAAGCCAGCAATAAAGGTACAGGCTTGCTGCATGAGCGGTACGGTGAACGAGATTGTACGACAGCCTTACGGATAATTCCGCAAGGCTGTCGCCGTTATGGGACGGAGGTGTAAAATTTTCCGCAAGTTAGCTGCCGTTGGCAGGAGTCTTGCGGAACTCTCCGCAAATCAGCCGTCGTTAGTAGGAGTCTTGCGGGACTCTCCGCAGATTAGCTGCCATCGGCAGGAGCCTTGTGGAACTCTCCGCAAATTAGCTGCCATCGACAGGAGTCTTGCGGAATTTTCCGCAAAGCAGTCGTTGTTAGCAGGAGCTTTGCGGAACTTTTAACAGCCCTCTCGGACACCTGAGATGCCCTTTACCTTTAACTTTTTACCCTTAACCCACCCTCCGTAGCATCGGCTTATCCCAAAAAAATCATGATTCATAACCTATAACTCATAATTTTTTTGTATCTTTGCACGATGATTTATTTGGCACACAAATTCATAGTTTTTTTCTGCCTGATTTTGGTAGGATACGGTTCGATGGCTCAAACGTTGGAGCCTCGCAAGGTGGTACAAATCTCCGGCGTAGTTATGGATAACGAAAACCTGGTGCCCGTGCCGTATGCCAATATCGGTGTTAAAGGCTCATATCGGGGAACGGCGGCGGATGCAACGGGTTTCTTCTCAATAGTAACGTATGCAGGCGTTAATCTCATGTTTACAAGCATCGGCTTTCGCACGGTAACGGTAAAGATTCCCGATACCATCACGGCCGACCGCTACACGCTTTATCAATCGTTGATGAAAGATACCACCGAATTACCAATCACCGTGATTTATCCATGGCCAAGTAAAGAAAAGTTTCGAGAAGCCTTTTTGAATTTAAATGTGCCGGACGATGAGTATGAAATCGCACGCAAAAACACCCTCTTGTCGTCGCTCAAAGAGCGGGCCAAATATACAAAAATGGATGCCGGCATGAATTACAAAAATTTCATTCAGAACAAAAGCGACCAATTGTATTACGCCGGACAATATCAGCCGAACAATTTGACCAATCCGTTTGCCTGGGCGCAATTCCTGCGCATTTGGAATGCTCAGAAAGAAGAGAAAAAGAAACAAAAAGCCCGTGATTGGGATTTGTATGAGCCTTAGAACATGCCTTTTTTTTGCATCCGTATGTCTTTTGAATATGCCGTTAATACAGGCACAGCAGAAAGATACATCCGATATTCACAAAATTTCGGGCGTGGAAGTGCATGGCGATAGAATGTCCAGAACGGTGGTTGCCGACCCGAACTTGGTGCGCAAGCTGCCATCGGTCAGCAACAGCGTGGAAGCGCTCATAAAAACCCTGCCGGGTGTGAACTCCAACAACGAATTGAGTTCGCAATATTCGGTGCGTGGCGGAAACTACGACGAAAACTTGGTATACGTGAACGATGTTGAGATATTTCGACCGTTTCTCATCCGTTCCGGCGAGCAGGAAGGGTTGAGTTTTATCAACCCCGATTTGGTTTCAACGGTGCGGTTTTCGGCCGGTGGGTTTGATGCGAAATATGGCGATAAGATGTCGTCGGTTTTGGATATTCGTTACAAACGGCCAACGGCCTTTGCAGGCTCTGTTGCACTTGATTTGTTAGGCGTTTCAGCGCATTTGGAAGGCGCAACGAGAAATCAGAAAGTGAAAGGATTGATAGGCGTTCGCCAAAAATCCAATCAATATTTACTGGGAACGCTGGATACCAAAGGCGATTACAAGCCATCGTTTACCGATGTGCAAACCTATCTGTCTTACACGCCCAACTCGCATTGGGAGTTGGATTTTCTGGGCAATTTGGCGATTAATAAATATCAGTTTGTGCCCACTTCACGGCGAACGAATTTCAGTATGGGACTTGATACGAGAGGGGTCTATGTGCAGTTTCAAGGTCAGGAAACGGACCGGTTTAACAGCGTATTCGGCACTATCTCGGCCGCCTATAACCCAACGGTAAACGTGCAACACCGGATTTCACTAACCGGTTACCAATCTGTCGAACGGGAGTTTTTTGATATTTACGGCATTTATTCGTTGAGTGAAATCAACATGGATGGAAACAGCGATGAATATGGTAATCCAACGGAAACGTTGGGACATGGCGCTTACTTGAATCATGCGAGAAACGAGTTGGATGCCATCATTTACAATGCGAATTATTCGGGACGCTATCTAACTTCCAAAATGTATTGGCTTTGGGGTTTAAAATTTCAACGTGAAGATATTTTGGATTATCTGAATGAATGGAAGATGGTGGATTCCGTGGGTTATAACTTGCCGCATCCGCCTCTCGATTCGATTGGCGGAATCAATCCCTCTCGGCCACCGTTGTTGCAGAATGCTTACAAGTCCGACCGGCATTTAGTATCCAATCGCTACCAAGCATTTGTTCAAAACAATTTGGAACTATCCACGGAACTGGCTTTGGTGGTTGGATTACGGATGTCGTATTGGGATTTTAATCGTGAATTTTTAATCAGTCCTCGTGCATCGTTAACGTATGCGCCAAAACGTTTAACGGATTGGTCGTTCAGATTTGCATCCGGTTTGTATTATCAACCGCCGTTTTATCGTGAGTTGCGAGATTTGAGCGGCGAATTGAATACGAACATCAAATCACAACGCTCCATTCACGTTGTGGCTGGAACAGATTATTATTTGAACATCTGGGGGCAACCGTTCAAATTCACGGCTGATGCGTATTACAAGGCTTTGAGTAATCTAATTCCGTATGAAATCGACAATGTTCGCGTGCGGTATTTGGCGAGAAATATGGGAGAAGGTTATACAATGGGTTTGGATTTGAGATTGGCGGGCGAAGTGATAGAAGGAGCGGAATCGTGGGTAAGCCTGTCATTTATGAGTGCGAAAGAACGCATTAATGGTATGTCGTATGTGCCGCGTCCAACGGATCAGCGTGTGAATTTTAATGTCTTCTTCCAAGATAATTTACCCGGAAACGATCGTCTGAAAGCCCATTTGAATTTGGTGTTTGGAACCGGATTACCGTATGGCTCGCCGGATGCGTTGAAGCATACCGAAATGTTTCAGCAGCGCAATAATTTCCGCTTGCCGGCCTATCGGCGTGTGGATTTGGGGCTGTCGTATCACGTGAAAGCGTTTAATCTCGGCAAACTCTGGCTGAGCGCCGAAATCTTCAATATGTTCGATATGAACAATACCATCTCATATTTGTGGATTTCGGATTTCAACAACAACCAATACGCCGTGGCGAATTACCTTACATCTCGGCGAATTAATGTCAAACTTAGTGTGGAATTTTAAAGCATTTACAAACTTTATGAACTCAATCAAACGATATTGCAACCTCTGTTTTGGCTTTTTAGCCATCATCCTGTTTTTCTCGTGTGCCACGCCCGGACGTCCAACGGGAGGTCCTCAAGATGAAACACCGCCTGTTCCGCTTTACACCCAACCGATGAATGCCTCGACCAATTTCAAGGCAACGACCATAACGGTGAAGTTTGACGAGAATGTTAAGTTAACCGATTTAAATAAACAGCTAACGGTTTCGCCGCCGATGGCAAGGCCGGATATTCGAGCCAATAACCGCACGCTGACCATTGGTTTGAAAGATACGCTCCGACCCAATTCAACGTATGTGATTTCGTTTGGAGATGCGCTGGCCGACAATAATGAAGGCAATATCTTACCCAATTATGAATATGTTTTTTCAACGGGCAAAACGATTGACATGTTGAGTGTGCTTGGCGAAGTATTAGATGCGTACACCCTGCAACCGGTAAAGGATGTGGGGATAACACTGTTGTCCGAACTTTCGGATTTAGCGACAAAGGAAACTCGCCCGCTCTATATCGCCAAAACCAATAAAGACGGCTTGTTTCATGCCAAATATTTGCATCAAGGTTGTTATTTCTTAGCAGCCATAAAAGACGGAAACAATGATTGGACTTACGACTCTTTGCAAGAAGAAACCGCCTTTTTGCAAGCCTGTGTATCGCCTAAACTGATAGAAATGCCGGTGTTCCCGGATAGTTGCAGTACAGCCGATAGTTCGTTGATTGTGGACTCTGTGAATAATCTGTATCGCAGCGGATACCAATTGTTGATGTTCAAGCAAGACCTGCCGCAAAGCGTAAACAAATCCGAATTTACTTCCGGAACTGCCGTTACGGTTGAATTTCGAAACCCTACCAAGCAAGCCGAATTTCGGATATTACAACCCGATAACTTCAACAATCATTACGTTCGTTGGAATGAAACCAAAAACAAAGCTGAAATCTTTTTTATCGAGAAAGGAATTACAAACCTTCTACTTTATGTGCAAGATGGGGCATATAGCGACACGTTGAAACTTTTGAACACAAAAGAAGATGTGCAACCGTTCAAAGTTTCACTTGCAACCGGATCCGAATTGGCCTATTTCGACACATTAAAACTATCATTTAGCACGCCTCTGCGTAAGATTAACGACTCCGCAACATTTTGGTTATTTGGCGAAACAGATACCATTCCTCTAACGGAATACTCGTTCAATGCATCTCGCACGCAGATAGTGTTTGAAACGCCGTTGAAGCAAAAAGTGTCCTACTCCTTGATGATTCCCGACAGTTTGCTGATGGATTATTTTGATCAAACCAACGACGATACGCTGACACTGAAATTTAGAACAACCTTTCCGGAAAGCTATTCTCGCCTGCACGTCAAACTGCTCAATAAGCCTAAAGGCTCGTGCATTTTGCAAGTACTGAATGAAAAATTAGAGATGGTCCAACAACAGATACTCGAATCGGATAGTGCATCGTTCACAACATTGAAACCGGCTTCATACCGCTTGCGCTTAATTCAAGATAGAAACCTCAATGGCCGTTGGGATGCAGGAAACCTGCGTGAACAACGTTTGCCGGAAACTGTTTTTATCCTTCCCAAAACCCTGCCATTGCAAGCCGATTGGGATTATGAAGAGGAATGGAAATTGTAATCGTAAAAAAAAGCCTTGTTTCAAAAACAAGGCTTTTTCATTAATCTACATTATCGTGCAGAAACTTGTTGCTAACGACCTTGCCGTTCTCGGTAAGATTGTAGCGAGGCATTTCAGATGCTGACGAATGTACAGGCTCTTCCAATTTCACATTCTGGCGCATATAAGCCGGAATGCGTTCAAGCTCTTCCAAACCCTCAACGGTTTTTGTTTGAGCACTCAATTGTCGAAGGCGTTCGCTGCGGTCTACGCTGTAATTTTGAAAGCGATTAAGGTCTATGGAAGGAGCCGCCGCTGTCGGCATTTCGGTTTGAGCAGGGCGCAAATACGGCTCGATTTCATCTATCGGTAATTCGTTGGATTTAACGGTTTCCGCAAAGCGTTGCTCTAAGGAGTTAAACGACAGTTCCAAACTGGAAGCCTCTGTTTTTTGAGCCATCGAGATAGGCTTTGAAGCCGTGAAAGGCTCGTCCCATTTATCATCAATATGGTATACCGGAGGAGCCGGTCTCTCAGGTGCTTTGGCTGTTTCAAAGAGGGGAGTGGCAGGTGCTGCGATTTCCGTTTCCGGAAGTTTATCGTCCAGACGAATCACAACCCGATCTTCGGGATTAGGATATAATTCGGCTCCCGAAAATCCCGTAGCCACAAGAGTTATTGCCAATTTGTCGCCTAGCGAATCATCAATACCCATACCCCAAATCATATCAGCAGCATCTTTTCCGGTGGCTTTTAGAACGATGTCGGTAATTTCGTCCCACTCATCGTGAGTCATTTCATGTTCGGCCGACGAAGAGAAATAGAGCAATACGTTTTTCGCACCAATAATATTGTTATCATTGAGCAGTGGAGATGCCAACGCTTGCGTGATGGCCTCATGCGCACGGTTTTCGCCTTCGGCCTCGCCGCAACTCATCAAGGCAACACCACTTTTTTCCACAACCGTGTTCACATCCCTAAAGTCAATATGAATACTCGAATCCACCGTCATGATTTCGGCCATGCCTTTCACGGCCGTAGCGATAATTTCATCGGCACGGGCAAAAGCTTGGCTCATGCCGCAGTTTCCGCCAAGTTCACGAAGTTTATCATTGTGAACAATGATGATAGCATCCACATATTTGCGAAGTTCTTCGATACCGGCTTTGGCCTGTTCGATGCGCTTGCGACCTTCTTTGGTATAAGGCGTGTTGACAACGGCAACGGTCAAAATATTTTTCACCTCATCGTCTTCCAATTCGATTTCTTTCAACAATTTGGCCACAACAGGCGCAGCGCCTGTTCCCGTTCCGCCGCCCATACCGGCAGCAATAAACACCATTTGCGTGTTGCTTGCAAAAGTGGCTTTAATCTCATCGGCCTTGTCAAGAGCCGCTTTTTCCGCAACAGCGGGCACATTGCCTGCACCCAACCCCTTGCCCAGCTGAATTTTGTTGGGTACAGGACTTTTATCCAACGCCGAAGCATCCGTGTTGCAAACTATAAAATCAACGCCCTTAATACCGCGTCTGTACATGTGATTTACAGCGTTCCCGCCGCCACCGCCAACGCCAATTACTTTGATGTAAGAGGATTGTTGCATTGGGATGTCAAATTGTAGAATATCTTCCATTGTCGTGAGTTTTACTAAAGTGCAAATTTACCAAAAATAAGCGAATATTGGTATGTCGGGTTAAGGTTTTTATTCACGAACGGTTGTTAATTAGTGAATAGTGATGAACACAAAAAAAGGTACCCCAAAAGTGCCTTTTTTCAAAGAGGGTAGAGATTATAGGGGCAATACAGGATACTTCATTGAGGGCTTGCGGCGTTCATAACTTTTTTGTATCTTTGCAACGGCGAAGCTCTCAACGAAGTTAAAAACAATTCAAACTATGAAAATCAGAATCAACGATAAAGAGATTGACGTTTCCGAAGGCGAGAAACTTATTGAAGTTCTTCGGCGGGAAGGCTTTGATGTGCCTTCGCTTTGTTATGCAAAGGGCCAAAAATGTCAATCGTCTTGCATGGTTTGCGTGGTAAAAAACTGTACAACAGGGCAAATTATTCCGTCGTGTTCAACGGTTGCTACCGAAGGCATGAACATTGACAGCGAGAGCGATGAAGTAAAAAACTTGCGTCGTCAGGCATTGGAATTGTTGTTGAGCGATCACATGGCTGTATGCCGTCCGCCGTGCAATCCGAAGGCTTGTTCGCTTTCCAGAAACGCACTCGCCTATAAAGCGAAATGGACCAAATACCCACGCTATTCGGCAATAAAAGATGCGCAACCTCAACACGTGAAAGGCGATTTGTGGTTTGATGTTGCTAAGTGCATCCGTTGCGGATTGTGCGTGTATAACAGCGATAACGGGTTTACGTTTATGAATAGAGGGTTTGAGATGCAGGTGGTTTTGCCGGAAGAGAATGTGGGGAATGTGGATGAAAGATTGTGGGGGATTTGTCCTACGCAGGCGCTGTATCAGTTGAGAATTGAGAATTAAGAATTGAGAATGAAAAAGATTACAATCATAGCATCACTAATTTTCGTTTTTGGAGCGTGTAAAAATGGGGAAAATAGAGATGTTTTAATGTCGAATAGTTGGCCTATTTTTCGAGGAAATCCGAGTCTTACAGGCTATACTGATGTTTCGTTGCCGGATGAGCCGGTGCTTTTATGGTCGTTTAAGAGTGATGCTTACACTAAATCGTCGCTTGTGGTGTATAACAGGGTGGCGTATTGGAGTGATCGGCGAGGACGGATTTTCGGCGTCAATACCGATGGCAAACAAGTGTTCAATTATGCTTTGGAAACTGCGGTGGATGCCACGCCGATGATTTTCGATTCCACACTTTATATCGGACGTATTGATGGTTTCTTGTCGGCCATTTCATTAGCCAAACAAGATACGGTCTGGAATTTTGAAACTTCGGGACAAATTTCTGCTTCACCGAATGTGATGGATTTGGATGGAA
>JAITVC010000299.1 GCA_031286005.1 Bacteroidales bacterium | reverse complement strand
CAAACGGGGATGGAAAAACTAATCACCGCCGTAAAGAAATTAGGATTTACAGATGTAATCGAAGTGGCCGAAGGCGCCAATATCACGACGAAAAATGAAACGGCCGAATTTACCGAACGTATTCTTGAGAACGGCGAACCGTTTATGACCACGTCGTGCTGTCCGTCTTATGTAAATTTGGTCAACAAACATATTCCCGAATTAGTACCGTATGTTTCGCACACCAAAAGCCCGATGTCATACACGGCCGATTTAGTTAAGGAGCGTTTCGGAAGTGATGTATTCACGGTCTTTGTAGCGCCTTGTGTAGCCAAACGCACGGAAGGATTTCGTGATAAAAACACGGATTTTGTGCTGTCGGTAGAAGAATTGGCCTCACTGTTTATGGCCGCCAATATTGATGTGATGAATTGCGAAGAAACACCGCTGGATGCCACAATTGAGAAAGACGGCAGACTATACCCTATCATTGGCGGAGTGGCCAATTCAATCAAAAACAAACTGGCCGACCCGTCAACATTCAATCCCGTTGTGATTGATGGTATTGATAAAGCAGCCATTCGCGAACTGCGCAATTTCGTGAAATCCAGTTGTCCCGGAAATATCGTAGAAGTGATGTCGTGCAAAGGCGGTTGCGTTAATGGTTGCGATAATATCAACAGTCCTAAAATGGCCACACGGCAAATTAACAAACAAAACGAAGGATAGAAAAAAAAGTAAAGGGTCAAATTAAAGATTAAGTAACCCTCTCAGCAAATCCTCAAGCGAAACCACATCTATCCTTTCCTTCATTGGCCAGCTATTTGAGGATGGTGTAACGACAAAGGTATGCTCCGGTGCAATATCTTTTAATGCGGTATAATTTCCTTCTGAGAGCGATGGAGTATATTAAATTTATTTGTATTTCAGCTACAAAGGCATGAAAAAACATTCGTTCTTGCAAATTTCAAAGTAAAATTGAAATTTGCACAAGAGTTCAATAGACCGTAATAACTCTCAACTTTTAGTTCATAGTTTTTAACTCTCCAAATGAGGAGTAAACTATTTCTGTTCATGTTTATACCAAAGGGAATCCTGTAAGTATAAAATTGAATGTTCTGTTTTTTGTGTATTTGCATATTGCAAAAAATTCACTAAAGAAACATCAGCATCCCATAAGGTTATAGATTGCACAAGATTTATAAGTAAAGAAAGTTGGTCTTTATTTTGAATGGTTTCAAAAATTTTTTCAGGAGAAGTGCTCTTGATGTCCTGAATATTCACATTGAATAGATTTAATCCATCATCAATTTCTTGCACAACCTGTTTGTCTTCAAGAGGATTTAGTTTACTATTCATTAGTTTTGCGATAACTAATGGGATTTTTTCTATTTCCCGCATTAAATAATCTTTTTGTATCATAATTTATATCTCTTTACATCGAAGACACATCGAACCTACATCGAACCTAACCTCCCAAGAAAAACGGTGCTTTTTTTTGCACCGTTTTTTTAGTTTTGGCTATTAACTATTCACTAATCACTATTACTTACAATATATTCACTTCCGCCATCAATTCCACGCCAAACTTGGAATGCACCGAATTGATAATGCGTTGCGCCAAATTCAAAATGTCCGCACCGGTTGCGTGCCCGTAATTGACCAACACAAGCGCTTGCTGCGTATGCACGCCTGCATCGCCTTCTCGAAAACCTTTCCAACCGGCTTGTTCGATAAGCCAACCGGCGGCTAATTTCACTCCGGATGCCGTAGGATAAGCCACCATGTCGGGGTATTGTGCTTTCAGCGAATGATAAAGAGTTTCGGATACGGTTGGATTCTTAAAGAAACTGCCTGCACTGCCTATCTCTGAAGGCTCCGGAAGTTTGGATTTGCGAATATTGGTAATCGCAATGGCCATTGCTTTGGCAGAAAGTTCGGTTATGTTTAAGCGTTTCAGTTCATCGTTAACGGCGGTATAATTGGTATGGAACTGCGCCAACTTCGACAGGCGGAATGTTACCGAACAAATCACATATTTTCCCTTGTAAGCACGTTTAAACACGCTTTCGCGATAAGCGAATTGACAATCCGCATTTGTGAATGTTTCGAGCGTTTGGGTTTCCAAGTTAAAGGCTTCGAGGGAATGTAAAACGTCTTTGATTTCGACGCCATAAGCACCGATGTTTTGAATGGGCGAGGCGCCTACGCTGCTGGGAATATACGCCAAATTCTCAAGTCCGTTCCACGCCTTTTCGCAACAGTGCATGACAAAATCGTGCCACACTTCGCCGGCATTGGCCTTTACCCAAATTGCATTTTCTTCCTCAGAAATTACTTCGATGCCTTTGATGGCTGGCTTTATCACTAATCCGTCGAAATCTTTTGTGAACAGAATATTGGCGCCTTCGCCTAAAACAAGACGGGCGTTTTGCTGAAAAACTTCGGACGAAACCAATGCCCTCAATTCGTCTACGCTGCTAATTTCACAAAAATAACGAGCATTTACATCTATACCGAAGGTGTTGAGATGTTTTAAAGATAGGTTGGATTGGATATTCAACATTCTCATTTAACTTCGCTGAGGGCTTTGCCGTTCTCGATTTTCAATTCTTTTATTGAATATGCGATGCTTTCCAACTGCATGAGCAGGTCGCGCTTGGGCTTTTTGGGCGAATAGAGGAATGCGTCAATCATGACGATCTGATTTTTTTCTTCATCCAAAAATACATAATTCACAAACGGGCCGCCCATAAAGTCGCCTTCCAATTTCCACAACCCCCGTGTTTCTATGGCATAACGGCCGTTCAAATTCAACTCGGCGCTAATCGGCGGCAAGGCCATTTCGGTGGTCATATACGAACCTTCGGCGGGGCCGAAGATATATTGTTGGGCAATCTGATTGCGCATTTTGAGAATATTTTCTTGCTTAAAACTGTTGGCGGTGTAGGGATATGTGCAAACCATCACATTTTGCCCGTAGTCTTTGGTTTCTTTGTTGATGGACATGAAGTCCGGGTTTGCTGTGCGAATGATAAATCCTTCGGGGAAAACTAATTTGAAACCGAATGTTTTTTGCAAACGGTCTGAAATCTCTACGTTTTCCGAAACCTTAAACGTGTTGATGATGCGGGTGCGCTCTTTGTCGTAAAACGCTTTGAGCATTAATTCTCGCTTCTCTTGAAACAACTTAAAAAACTCCTGTTTATTCGGCGCCGTGAATTGAAACACGATTTGATTGGACGCCCAAGCATCTTGCTTGACTAAAAACTGCGCCGGCTTTTCGGGATTAAAAACAATCAGAATGGTGTTGCGCATGTGTTTAAACATGTCGGATTTGTCGAATGCGCTCATCGGGACATTGGCCAGCGAGAACAACGGCTCCATTTGATTGAGCGTGGTGCGATGCTGCATAAAAAAGGCGCGCAAGGTGTCGCCTGTTGCAGTAGCAAATTCGGATTTGTCGCAAACCACCAAGATTTCGCAGGTCTTTCCATTGGAATTGGGTTTGGAAGGCACTTCAATGGTGCATGAGCAAAGCATTAGTGCCAAACTTAGGATTGAAAATAAGGTTTTCATGGTTATGTTTTTTTTATGATGACAAAGATACAAAAAATTTAACAATAGTGATTAATTATTGCAGTACTTCGAGTTTGCGGAATTTCCCCGCAGGTTTAAAACCCAATTCCAAAAGGTGTTTATAGCTGTCTTCCCACAATAGATTCAAATCGCCGGGGGCATGGGCATCGCTGGATATGGTTATGGGGATATTTAGATTTTTTAACCGTTTGAGAATATCCACGGAAGGGAAATAATCGTTGTGCCGTTGCTTGTAAAGGCCTCTGGTGTTGACCTCAACAATGACATCCTTTTGCTTGATTAAATCAATGGTCTCATTCACAAAATCCAGATACCATGCTTCGTCTTCTCGAAAATAGCGACCCTTGTTGTTCATCTTCACCTTGTCGAAATGGCCGATCATATCCAAGTGTTCGTTTTCGAGCATGAGGTTGACTTGATGATAAAACGCTTTCACGGCTTTGCGAATATCGCCATCGAAAAACTTAAAAAGCCCCTTGTCGTATTGCGCCACATCCGGCCCATCCGTAAACCACAAATCATTGGCCGAAACCACCGGCTCCCGCCCGGCCACCAAATGCACCGAGCCCAAGATATAATCGAAGTTCCATTGCTTGGCCACCTCTTGCATCGGGCGTGTAACACCCGGAATATATTCAAACTCGAAACTCAACAAAATCTCAATTTGGTCTGCAAATTCACGTTTCAAAGCGTTAACCTCATCGCTATATTTGCTCACATCGGCATGTTTGATACTAAACCCGTTGTCGTCCGAAATGGGCGAATGGCTCGTGAAGCCGATAGCCTTGAAGCCGTGCCGGATGGCTTCAAGCACATAATCCCGCAAAGGCGAATTTCCGTCGCAATAGTTGCAGTGAGTGTGGTAATTCGTTTTTATCATAATTTAATGAAAATGTAATGCTAATTTAGAGTGCAAAGATACGAAAAAATTGGGAATAGTGGATAGTGATTAGAGAAAAGTTATTAGCGATTAGGGATTAGGGATTGGCTGTTTCAAAAAAAATTTGTATCTTTGCAGCCCTCCAAACGAAAAATGAAACAAACCTTACTAAACATAATCGTTGCAAATCGGCCTTTCGGCAAAAATGGGGTTGCTCTATCAGAGCAAGACTGTCTTTCTGCAAAAACGCCTTTGCTCTGTCGGAGCAAGACCGTCTTTTTGAAAAAACACCTTTGCTCTATCGGAGCAGGACTGTCTTTTTGTAAAAACACCTTTGCTCCGTCGGAGCAAGACCATCTTTTTGAAAAAACATCTTTGCTCTGCCGGAGCAAGACCGTCTTTTTGAAAAAACGCCTTTGCTCTATCCGAGCAAGACTGTCTTTTTGAAAAAACCGCTTTGCTCTGACCTAAATAACTTTAAAACATCATTTAAACCTTAAATATTTACACATGAAAGTACAAAAAATTCATTTAGCCTCTCTTCAAAACGAAGAACACTTCCAATTCATTACCGACGTGAAAAATCTGCTTGAAAAAGCATCCGAAGCCGTGAAAACGGCACTTGGCGACAGTATCGCACAGTTCAGTAGCGTGCACGGGCGCGAGGATGCTTCTTTGGAGCAAATGCGCAAGAATGAGCACACGCTCAGCCTTGCCGATTTGGATGCCAGACGAGATTCGATGTATAGAGGTTTGGCGTTGCTCGTAGAGGCTTACAGCCACAGTTTGGAAGATGTGGATGTGAAGGCAGCCGCTCGTATTCAAGCCGTTTTGGATCACTACGGCAATTTCACACAGGCCTCTTACGTCAAAGAAACGGCTACGATTTACAACCTTGCACAAGATTTGACCAACCGTTGCGAGGAAGATATTGAAACCATTAATGCCGGCCGTTTTTTGCGCAACCTAAGTTTTGCAAACCGAGAATTTCAAGAACTTATGGACAAACGCCACGACGATAACGCCGCTAATCAAGTGGAAAACTTGCGCGACCTTCGGCTCGAAGCCGATGCGTTGTACCGCAAAATTGTGTCTATCATCGACGCCTCTATCATCATCAGCGGCGAAACCAATTTTGCCGATTTTGTGAATAAACTCAACGAACGGGTGGCCTACTATAATAATATGCTCGCCATTCGCAAAGGGGTTGCGGCGGCGAAGAAAGAAAAGGCGGAATAATCATTGTAGGGGTCGAAAATATTCGACCCCTACGTTTTTATTTATGCATATTTATCCACAATCGCCGCAGCGCACACATCGCCCGTAATGTTGATGGTTGTGCGTATCATATCAAACAAACGGTCGATGGCAAACAATAGCGGCACGCCGTCCAGCGGGATGCCTCCGGCAATCAATACGGCAAACAAGGTCAGCGTTGGCCCCGGCACACCGGCCTGTCCAACGGCGCTCAACGTGGCCGTGATGATAACGGCAACATAAGCGCCCAGCGATAAATCAATACCATAGAATTGAGCAAAGAAAAGCGTGGCCAGCACATAATAAATCACATTGCCGGTCATGTTGATGGTGGCACCCAGCGGCAACACAAATGATGTGGTGGCTTTCGACAGTTTCAATTCTTCTTCGGCAACTTCCATATTGATTGATAATGTAGCGAGCGAAGAAGCTGTGGAAAGTGCTACGGCTTGCGGCTTAATCATCGCTTTGAGAAACTGCGCCACCGAGATATTGGAAAAGAAATGAATCAGCACTAAATATAATCCAAACCACAGGATGAGCAAAGCCACAATGTTTACCCACAAAAGATTGGCCAATTTGGCAAAAATATCAAAGCCCAACGTACCTACGGCCGATGCCATCAGTGCGAACACGCCTACGGGGGCTGTCCACATCACCACCTTGATACACCAAATCAAAGCATCCAAAACGCCATCAATAAATTTGGAAATAACGTCTTTTTTATCGTTAGACACCGTGCCGATACCGAAGCCAAGCAACATGCAAAACACGATAATCTGTAAAATATTACCATCCACCAAAGCTGCAAAAGGATTGGTAGGGATAAAACTTTCAATTGTTTGCCAAAAGCCCAAAGCGGGAACGACCGTTTGTTCTGCACTTGCTCCGCCCACAAATTGCTCAACTATTTCGGGCGAAACACCGCTACCCGGCTGAAACCACGTGCCCATCGCCACAGCAAGCAATCCGGCAATAATAGACGTAATGAAAATAAAGGACAACGTAATAACCGCCACTTTCCCCGCTTTCTTCGTTGCCCCCAGCGACATAGCGCCCGACAAAATAGAAATAGAAACCAGCGGAATCACCAGCATCTTGATAAGCTGAATAAAAATACGCCCCAGCGGGTCGAACAGCGTTGCACTCTCGCCCATCGCATAGCCCACAACACTACCGACTACCATAGCCAGCAGCACTAATACACCTAAATTGGTTAATGCTTTTTTTAAGTTGATGCTCATGTTTTATTAAATTAAAAGGTTGTCAACTCCTCAAACAATTCAATCGCCACACGGTCGGTAAGCGAAGCGATAAAATCAATAATAGCCTGAACATAATCTTCACGTTTGGTCAAATCGTACAGGATTTCGTTTTGGAATTTGCTGTCTTTATCCCAGCGCAATTGCAACGTGTAATATTTCAGCCAATGCGAAAACGATGCAGACAATTGCGCATGAATTTTCGCCGCTTGATTAATGTTGTTGATAGTTCTTTCGCCTGCATACAAATCAATCAGCGTTTCATAAATCGTGTTAAGGATAAGGTCGGCATACTTCACGTAATTCTGCAAACGCTTGTGTTTGTAGATATATTTATAGTTAAATTTCTTGATTTCATTCATCAAAAACACAAGTTCGTCCGATAGTTTGATGCCTTCTTCCGGCGAGCTATGCTCACACAAATCCACCACGAAACTGTGCATCAGCGTGGTGTTGTTAAGATGCTTAAATTGCGTATGACCAAGAATATCGCGAAATTCCGACAATTGTTCATCGTTCAAAATATTCATCCGCAACGCATCCTCAATATCTCGACCAAGATAAGAAATCTTGTCGGAAATCTTCACCACACAGCCTTCCCACGTGTAGGGCGGCTGACTTCCCGGCTGGCGAATCTCGTCCAAATCCATATTCACATCTCGTGGAATAATCGACCGTTCGTCCACCTCGCCGCAATGCGAAACAATACCATCTCTCACGGCATACGTCAGATTAAGGTTTTTGAGTTTGGCATCCGAATTTTCCAACAGTTCAATTTTGTCAATTACACGCAACGAATTGCGCTCGTGCCAAAAATTATCGTGCAATTCTCGGTCGATAATTTTCTTCAGAATCACTTCGCCCGAATGCCCAAACGGCGCATGTCCCAAATCGTGTCCAATCGCAATGGCATTCGTAAGTTCGGTGTTCAAACCCAGATATTCCGAAATCGTATTGCTCACCGCCGTAACATGATTCACATGCTCAATCCGCGTGCAAACATTCTCATCTTTCGGACTAAAAAACACCTGCGTTTTATGCTTCAATCGCCGATAAGCCGTGCAATGCAAAATGCGGTTATAATCCCGTGTAAAATCCGTGCGAATTTCTCCGGGTTTGTTCTCAATTGCTGTCTGCCGAGCGATGGATTCTGCCCATTTGGGATTGTTTGGATTTATGGATACGTGTTGGAATTTTTTCAT
>JAITVC010000270.1 GCA_031286005.1 Bacteroidales bacterium | reverse complement strand
GCGGTTTGTTGAGCGATTTCGGGCCAAAGCGACGAAAGCCAAACAAGCGCAATCCCGGATTAAACTGTTGGATAAGATAGAGCGTATAGAAATTGACGGCATTGACACATCGGTGATGCACTTTAAGTTTCCGCCTGCGCCACATTCGGGAAAGGTTGTGGTTGAAGTGCAAAATGTGGTCAAGAAATATGGCGACAAGTTGGTTTTGGACGACATTAGTTTGATGCTTGAACGGGGCGAAAAAGTTGCGTTTGTGGGCAAAAACGGCGAGGGGAAGTCCACCTTGTCTAAAATCATCATGGGCGAATTGGAGTTTGACGGCATGGCACGCTTGGGACATCAAGTGCAAGTGGGCTACTTTGCGCAAAATCAAGCAGCCTTGTTGGATGGCGAAAAAACCGTGTTTCAAACGATAGATGATATTGCTGTTGGGGATATTCGGCCAAAGATCCGCAATATCTTGGGCAGCTTTTTGTTTGGGGGCGAAGATATTGATAAGAAAGTAAAAGTACTTTCGGGCGGCGAGAAAATGCGTTTGGCTTTGGCAAAACTATTGCTTACGCCGGTGAATTTACTCATTTTGGATGAACCTACCAACCACTTGGATATGCGCTCGAAAGATGTGCTGAAAATGGCGCTGTTGAAATACGATGGGGCTATGATTTTGGTTTCGCACGACCGTGATTTCTTACAAGGTTTAACCGAAAAAGTTTACGAGTTTAAAGACCGGAAAGTTAAGATGCACATTGGCGATATTTATGAATTTCTGGAATCGCGGAATATCGAAAACCTAACTGAATTAAATCGCAAAGCGGTATCCGAGAAGCCTGTAAATAGTGCGGCAAAGGAAACATCCAACGAACAAGACCGCCAAAAAAAGAAAGAGCAGGAACGTGAACAACGCCGCCGTCAAAATCAAATCGAAAAACTCGAAGCCGAAATAGAACAGTTGGAAAAGAAAAAAGCCGAAATGGATACGCTTTTAGCCAATCCTGCGAATATCACAAACAGCCAAGTTTTTGTGGATTACAACAAACTGAAAGAAAAGATTGACAAAGCTATGAATGAGTGGGAGAAACTGTCTATTAGTGAATAGTGAAAAATTAATCACTAATAACTATTCACTATTTTCTAATCAACAACTGTTACGGTTCCTCGCTTTTCCCAGCTATCCTGCCGGTTGGACAATCGGAAATAATACACATATACACCAGGACGAACGTTTTCGCCTTGATGTGTACCATTCCAGCCAAGGTTGAAATCATTGGACTCAAACAATAATTGTCCCCATCGGTTGAAAATGGCCAAATGATATTCGTTGAAACTATTGGGAATACCGATAGGTTTAAAGATTCTATTTTGAGAAATTTGAGACGACAAACTGATGGCGGATGGGAAATAGACTATATCACAATTTTTCACTTCCAACGTTTTGCTGGCCGTTACAAAACAGCCTTGCTGATTAGGCTCTCCGAAAACTGTTACCGTGTAGGTTTGGATATTGCGGGGCACAACTTCAATCTCTGGAGTTGTCATGGATAAATAATCCCACGAGTAACTAAGCCCATCCGGCGATTCAACCGATAAGGTAACAGTAGCTCCACGACAAATGGTATCGTCTGTCGACAACGCACCATCCAATAAAATATCAACAGCTTCGGGCTTGGGCTGACCATGAACGGTAAGCGTTTTCACGCCCCGGCATCCCCTACTATCGTTGGCCTCTACCTCAAAAGTGAAATCCCTAATTTCATCTATCACATAGCCAATTTCTGTTTGCGAATTTGCTGTGTCGGGATTTTTCCAAACAATATCACTCGCATCGCCAACAATC
The DNA here is from genome assembly GCA_031286005.1 of Bacteroidales bacterium. Next base: position 3,846 of record JAITVC010000270.1, on the reverse strand, counting down.
AATTGTACGGTATCACGCTGACAAATCATCGTATCATTTGCGGTAAAACTAAATCGTGGAGCATCGCCAACTTTAACCTTGGCCGTTACTTCCGAAAAACAAGTGTTGGAATACTGAATATTGTTCAGAGGTTGAAGCGACACCTGTGCCAGATAATAATACTCCCCTTCTTCTGTCTGATACTCATAAACAGGCGGATAAACAGCAATCTTATCCTCGTCTTCGCCAGCTATCCAACTCGGATCCGACGATATGCCGTTATTCTTCCATAGAAAGGAACATGGTTCATTTGTGCGAATACTCAATGACGATTCTCTATTCGAACAAACGGTATCATTAATGGGAATCAACGGCTCTTGAGGTCGACGGGTTACGATAACCGTAGTCGTAGCATTTCCAATGAGCGCATCACTTGCATCATATACTGAAATCGAAACATCAAAAGACTGCTGCGTAGTTGCCGTGACTGTAATTTCCTCTACATTATTCGCACCAACTATCGTCATTGAGGTTGTCCATACATACCGTGTCGGCGTGAGTGTAGAGGATACTTTTGGCTTCAACTTCACTTCCTCGTCGGCACAAACAACATAGTTCTCAAATTCAAAACTTACCGGTGGTGGTGGTGCAAAATTAGGTGCTGACAACGAATCATGTTCGGCTTTCAGCAAACCGGAGACGAACATAACGCCAAAAAGTAATATGATGCACCTAAATTTAAGCATTCATTAAGATAAGATTTCGCAAAGATACGATTTTTTTTTGAAACAACGCATTTTTATGCAGATTTAAGTTGTTGGAGCACTCTGCTCGAAAGTTGTTCTTGGGCGTAATGTGCCGTAATAACAAACTTGTGGTCATCTTTCTTTTCCCACGAAGGCACATCAAACATCACATCCGTCATAATAGCTTCTAAAATCGAACGCAAACCACGTGCACCGAGTTTAAATTCGATGGCTTTATCCACGACAAAATCTAAGGCATCATCTTCAAAAATCAAATGAATCCCGTCTATCTCCAATAATTTAACATACTGGCGTACCAACGCATCTTTCGGCTCAACCAAAATACGGCGTAAAGCCTTTGCATCTAACGTGCTCAAACTGGCTACAACCGGGAAACGGCCGATAATTTCGGGAATTAATCCAAAACTTCTCAAATCTTGCGGAGACACATATTTAATAAGATTGTTTTTGTCCACTTGATCCGAATGTGGATTTGAAAAACCAATCGTATTTGTGTTCAGCCGTGAAGCAATTCGAGCTTCAATACCGTCGAACGCACCGCCTGCGATGAACAAAATATTCTTCGTATTAATCGAAATCATTTTTTGGTCTGGATGTTTCCGCCCACCTTGTGGCGGAACATTTACTTGCGCACCTTCCAAAAGTTTGAGAAGCGCTTGCTGAACACCTTCCCCCGACACATCACGTGTAAGGGATGGATTATCGCTTTTTCGAGCAATTTTGTCGATTTCATCAATAAACACAATCCCACGTTCGGCCGCAGCTATATTATAATCGGCGGCTTGCAACAGTTTGGTTAAAATATTTTCAACATCTTCGCCTACATAGCCTGCTTCGGTCAAAACGGTTGCGTCGGCAATGCAAAACGGCACATTCAACATTTTCGCAATCGTGCGAGCCATAAGCGTTTTACCCGTTCCGGTGGCGCCCACCATAATGATATTGGATTTTTCAATTTCCACATCATTCAATTCATCCTGCTTTTTATAGGTAATCCGTTTGAAATGGTTGTATACCGCAACGGCCAGCGTGCGCTTGGCGTCATCCTGACCAATCACGTATTGATCTAAAAACGCTTTGATTTCAACCGGTTTTTTAATGTCAATCGGCGCTAATTTATCAATCTCTCTCTGTTTGCCTTGGTCTTCAATTAATTTTTGTCCGAGGGCAATACAATGCTCACAAATAAAAGCATTTTCTCCATAAAATAATTTAGCTTTATTTTCGGACGTTCCACAAAATGAACATTTATTTTCTTTCTTTTCGGATTTGGACATTTATATCGTTTTTAATAAGTTTTGAATTAAGGCTACAAAATTTTCAATTTCCGTTTCGGTGGTATCCCATGAACACATCCAGCGCACTTCATGATTTTGCTCGTCCCATTCATAGAAAAAGTATTCGTCTTGCAACGGCTGAATAATCGCTTTCGGTAATTTGGCAAATACCGCATTTGCTGCAGCTTTTTGGGTGATTTCAATTTGAAGAATAGATTCTAATCTCTTAACCAGCAGTTGCCCCATCGCATTGGCTTGACGAGCCGTTTGCAAATACAAATCATCGGTCAGATAAGCCGAAAATTGGGCCGAGATATAACGCATCTTAGATGCTAATTGCATATTCTGTTTGCGAATGTATTGGAAATTCTCACAGAGTGAGGCATTGGCAAACACAATCGCTTCGCCATACATCATGCCGTTTTTTGTTCCGCCAAACGATAGCACATCCACACCGCAATCAAACGTAAACGCTTTCACCGGCATATTTAAGGCCGCAGCAGCATTGGCAATGCGCGCACCATCAACATGTAAATACATCGCATGGGCATGGGCATAATCCGCCAAAGCCTTGATTTCATCAAGACTGTAAAGCGTTCCCAACTCAGTGGTTTGTGAAATCGAAATCACTTTGGGTTGAACATGATGCTCAAACCCGACTAACGATTGAAACTTGTCCAAATCAGACACTCGCAGTTTACCATCTTTGGTAGGAACCGTCAATAATTGGCAACCGGTTAAACGTTCCGGCGCCCCGCATTCATCCACATGGATATGCGCTGTTTCGGCACAAATCACGGCATTGTAAGATTGTGTCAAAGCCTTTAAGCCAAGTACATTGGCCGCCGTTCCGATGAAGGTGAAATACACTTCAACCGAATTGCCAAGCAGGTCTTTGAACTGCTTGATGGCTTTTTCCGTGTAAACATCGCCGCCATAAGCCGTAGCATGGTCTACATTTACATCCGAAAGGGCTTTCAAAATTTGAGGATGAACGCCCGAATAATTGTCGCTGGCAAAACCTTTCATAACGAATAACTATTTATTTAATTGAGGCCGGTTCAATCTGAATTTTCCCTTCAAGGTTGGCCAAACTATCCAAAGTTCTCAAACGGTTGTCTACTTCCGTATAGATTTTTTCCAATTCTCTGGAATAATACGTGTAATACGCCATATTCGCTTCAAATGATGTCTTATTCAAGCCGTATTCTTCAAATAATTTACTATACATCGAATTGGCATATAAACGTGTGGAATCCATATTCGATACACGGCTTTGTTTCTGTTGCAACATCGCTTCGGCCATGTGCATGTCGGTGAGTAATTCCACCATTTGTTTTTCTTTCAGAAAGGGTTGAGGCTTGGCAGGTTTCGACGAACAATTGGTCAGAGTCAAACCGGCAAAGAGCACAAGAATAAAGTGAATTTTCATAATTGATGCGATGTAAAATGAGTAAATTGTGGAGTTTTCAAATCTTGATAAACAGTATTTCCGTTTACAAAGGTACGAATAATTTTTGAATGAAACGTATGGCCTTCCAACGGCGACCATCCGCAATGGTAAAATATATTAGACCGGTCAACGGTTTGCGAACTATTCATATCCACAACAACCAAGTCCGCAAAATAGCCTTCGCGAATAAATCCACGTTTCTCGATACCAAACACGATGGCCGGCTGGTGCGCCATCAATTTCACAACTGTTTCCAGCGAAAACACACCTCGTTTTACCAATTCCAACAACGCAATCAAACTATGTTGAATCATTGGTATTCCCGACGGTGCTTTGAAATAAGATTGCGCTTTTTCCTCAATGGTATGAG
>JAITVC010000171.1 GCA_031286005.1 Bacteroidales bacterium | reverse complement strand
GGAGGTTGTGGAGGCCTTTAGGCTCGAAAAAGCGCGCGAAATTTATGCGGCGCTGTTTGAAACGGAAAAAGATTTGTATCCCTATCGGCGGGTTTATGAGGATACGGCCAAGATTGTGGAATTCGACGGTGTGCGCGACGAACTTTTTCTTTTCCTGAAACGCACCATCAAAAGCAATCAAAAAAGTCCGGATGCCAATCGGCGCAAGGCGGCGGCGGATTTGATGTTTCATATTCACAAGTTTCGCAATGCCAATCGGCAGTCGTATTCGACAAACTCGGCGCAAGTGAATGCGGTGGTGCAATTGCTGTCGATGGAAGAAAATTCGCCGCACTTGTCGCTCTTGGGGCTATCGGATGTGGTGCCGCTGCTCGAAAAAGCAAACAATGATTTTGAAGATGTGTATAACCATCGCTCAAGCGAAAGGCTGACGCGCATCGAGGCGGGCAAGCTGAAAGATGCGCGGTTGAAGGTGGATGAGGCCTATCGCCGAACGGCGGAAATCCTTAATGCGATGTATCAGATGCATGAAATTTCGCCGTTTGAAGCCGAAAAAGGCGAACTTATAGAGGAGGCCATCCTTAGTATCAATGGGTTTATTTCGCAATTGAAAGAGACGGTGGGGTTGCGCAAGGCACGGCGTGCATCGGCCGCTTCGACTCCGCTCAGCGACCGAGTGTCCGGTCGTTAAGCAGAATCGAAACGGCCGTTCGCGGTCGTTGAGCGGAGTCGAAACGACCAACGTTAAATTCCGAAAAGTTTCAACGTCTGCTCCGTCGTTTTTTCGGACACGGTTTCGATGGGAATGTTTTTAATTTCCGCGATGCGCTGTGCGATGATGGGGATGTAGGACGGCTCGTTGCGTGTGCCGCGATGCGGATGCGGGGCGATGAACGGGGCATCGGTTTCGAGCAGGATGTGTTCGAGGCCGATGGCTTCCACCACTTGCCAAAGTTTGCTGTTTTTGAACGTTACCACGCCGCCAATGCCGAGATAGAAACCTAAATCCACAATGCGTTTGGCCTGCTCCACCGAGCCGGTGAAGCAATGAAACACGCCTCGCAACGATTGGTCTTTGTGGCGTTTCAAAATCTTCATCGTTTCTTCAAACGCATCGCGCGAATGAATAATCAACGGCAAATTTTTCGCTTTCGCCAATTGGATTTGTGCGTCAAAAGCTTCTATTTGCTCAGCCAAAAAGGTTTTGTCGTGATACAAATCCAAGCCCGTTTCGCCGATGGCGTAATAACGGCGAGCATCTGCGGCGTTGAGCATCGTTTCCAGTTCCGTTTTATAATCCTCTTTCACATCGGTAGGATGCAGGCCGATGGCCGGAAAACAATTCTTCGGAAAGGTATCGCAAATGCGAGAAACTTCGGCGATGGTCGAACTGTCCACGTTCGGAATAACCATGTATTGAACGCCTGCGCCGATGGCACGGTCGAAACTTGCTTGAAGATCGGGTTTGTAATCCTCAAAATAGAAATGGGTGTGAGAGTCTGCAAAAATCATGGTGCAAAAGTACGCTTTTTTTTGAAGATGAGCAAACGGATTTATTTCATGAACACAAAATACACGGCCAACACCAAACAGGCAAACGCCGCAAGATGGTTCCACTGTAATTTCACGCTATCGAAAGCCACTATCGCAAAAATGGTAAAAACAACCAGCGTAATCACTTCCTGTATCACTTTTAATTGCATCAGCGAGAATGGCCCGCCGTTTCCCTCGAAGCCAATACGGTTGGCCGGAACTTGAAAGCAGTATTCAAACAAAGCGATGCCCCACGATAGCAGAATTACGCCAAAAAGCGGCCAGTTGTTTGTGATTTTGAGGTCGTGCAATTTCAAATGGCCATACCAGGCCAATGTCATGAATATATTTGAAACAACGAGAAGTGCGAGGGTGTATATAATCTTCATTAAGGTTAAAATTTGCTAATTTGTGATTTATTTAATTCCAAACGAAATCGCCGTCGTCGGTCGGTTTGATTTTGTCGTTGTCCAAGAGCCACTGCAAAAACAGTCGGATTTTTCGCTCGCTAAACATCGGCAAAGCGGTTTGAATATCCGCAAGCGGCGTGGGTTTCCACTCCAACAGCGGTTTCACGATTTCAACCATTCGGTCAAATTCCACGTCGCTCAATTCCGCTTGATTGCGTTTGATGCAATAGTCGCAACGGCCGCAGCGTTTGCTTCCGGTCTCGCCGAAATAGTCCAGCAGCAGTTGGCTGCGGCAATGATTTGTGCTTTCGGCATAATGCAAAACGGCGTTCAAGCGTTGACGTGCCGCATCCTTGCGCTCACGGTAAACGTCGGGGTTCAGCTGGATGCCCGTCGAGCGGATACGTTCTTGGATGAATTGCACTTGCGGCTTTTTCGGTGAGGGGATATATTCGAGAATGTCCCATTTCATCAAGTTCTTCAACGCTATCACGACTTGCTCTTCCTGTATTTTCATCCGCCGGGCCAAGTCGCTTTCTCGGATTTTCACAAAATCCGAGAACAATCCGCCGTAGGAGCGCAATAATGTTTCCACAAAACCGCCGTATTTCTCATTCCGCACTTGGAAATCGTACAGATAGGCTTTATCGGCTTTAATCCACACTTTCGACGGTATATTTAAGTCCTCCGTGAAACCGATTAAGCCTTGCCGTTCGAGCAAGCGCAAAGCATGATAGGTTTGCACATGCGGCAGATTATACGCACCCGAAAAATCGGCCAGCTCAAAATCAAAGCTCGCCCCTGCCCCGCTTCCTACCGGGACATTATAAAAGTCGCCCAACTTATCGTAAGTCGTTTTGATAAACGGAATATCGGGGTAGGTTTCCGCAAAATTCCTCTCTAAATTCTGTTTGTCGATACCGGAAAAAAGCACCACCGCATAAGCACGTTGCCCATCACGACCACCCCGTCCAGCCTCTTGAAAGTAGGCTTCCAACGAATCCGGCAAATCCAAATGCACTACAAAACGGCAATTCGGTTTGTCGATACCCATGCCGAAGGCATTCGTGGCAACGATGATGGGTGTGCGGTCTGCAATCCAATCGGCTTGTCGCAAATTTCGGGTCGATTGGTCTAATCCCGCATGGTAGCAAGTCGCGCGAAAGCCTTGCTTGTTCAAATAATCGGCGATGTCCTGCGTTTTTTTCCGATTGCGCACATACACCACGCCTGCACCCTTTACGGTTTCAATAATCTTCATCAAACGCCCCAACTTGTCTTCTTCGCGAAACACATAGTAGGTCAGGTTTTCCCGCGCAAAACTTTTCTGAAAGACCGTACGCTTTTTGAACCGTAATTTATTCTGAATATCGATTACGACGGATGGCGTCGCCGTTGCCGTAAGTGCGATTACCGGCACATCGGGCAACAACGTTCGGATATTGACGATGTTCAAATACGGCGGACGGAAATCATAGCCCCACTGCGAAATGCAGTGCGCCTCGTCAATCGCCAAAAGACCGATTTTCATCAACGGCAGATTATTCAAAAAGGTTTGGGTTTCCAAACGTTCGGGCGACACATACAAAAATTTCAATTGATGGGTGATGGCTTTATTCATCACCAGTTCCATTTCAAATCGGTTCATCCCCGAAGTGATGGCTGCCGCCGGAATACCTCGTTTTTCGAGATTCTCCACTTGGTCTCTCATCAATGCAATGAGCGGCGAAACCACCAAGCACATCCCCTCCAAAGCCAATCCCGATACTTGAAAACAAATCGATTTTCCGCCGCCTGTGGGCAACAACGCCAGAGTGTCGTTGCCATGCAGCACAGACATGATAATATCCTCCTGCATCTCACGAAAGTGCGGATGCCCCCAATATTTCAACAATATGTCGCGAATAATTTGCTGCAAAAGAACGATTTTTTTGCAAAGATACGAAAAATTGCAAAAAAAAGTGTATCTTTGTGGCATTTCATATAAAATTAAAAATCATGCCACAAGAAAATTGCGAAAACTGCCCCATACGCGCCAAATACGACAAAGCTCCAAAATCCTTAATCGGCCGCTTCTGGCGTTGGCACATCAACTTCTGTCCGGGCTGGAAGAAATACATGGCCTCTGTGGATGATGAAAAAAAGGCGGTGCTAAAAGAAACGTACAAGCTCAAATAAGACTGTTATGGAATTAAGCAATGCTTTAAGACAAGACATCAAGCAAACCGTCCAAAATATCGCCAAAGAGAAGAACGTCTCTATGCAATAAAAACGAATTCATGACCTTTTATAAGGTTGCTGTAGTTCCAAAAAAGTTAAGCCGTAATTAACTCCGTTGAGGCCTTGCAGCGTTCGTATTTTTTTCGTATCTTTGCAGCTGGAAAAAAACAATTTATGTTAGAAAAATTAGAAGCTATACACAGCCGTTATTTAGAGATTGAGCAGCAGATGAACGAGCCCGATGTGATGTCGGATATGAAGCGTTATATCAAAATCAGCAAAGATTACAAGGACTTACAACCTATTATTGCCGCCTACAAAGCTTATAAAAATTTATTGGATAATATCGCTAATGCGAAAGACGTTATTGCCAACGAAAAAGATGAAGAATTTCGCACAATGGCGAAAGAGGAATTGACGACTTATCAAGAGCAAAAAGACGTGATGGAAGAAGACATCCGTGTGTTGCTAATCCCTGCCGATCCGCAAGACGGCAAGAATGCCATCATCGAAATCCGTGCGGGAACAGGCGGTGATGAAGCCAGTATCTTCGCAGGCGATTTATACCGCATGTATCAAAAGTATTGCGACCAAAAAGGCTGGAAAACAGAACTTGTGGATTGCACCGAAGGCACTGTTGGTGGTTATAAGGAAATTATCTTGAACGTAACGGGCGATGGCGTTTACGGCGTTTTGAAATACGAGTCGGGCGTGCATCGTGTGCAACGTGTTCCGGAAACGGAAACCATGGGACGTGTTCACACCTCAGCCGCATCGGTGGTTGTGTTGCCCGAAGCCGACGAGTTTGATGTGGATTTGAAGCAAAGCGATATTCGTAAAGATACCTACTGCTCATCCGGTCCCGGCGGACAGTCTGTAAATACAACCTATTCCGCCATTCGCTTAACGCACATTCCAACCGGCATCGTGGTGGCCATTCAAGACGAAAAATCGCAAATCAAGAACTTGGAAAAAGCCATGAAAGTGTTGCGCACACGTCTTTACGAGATGGAATACCAAAAGTATTTGGATGAAATTTCGAGCAAACGCAAAACAATGGTTTCGACAGGCGACCGCTCGGCCAAAATCCGAACTTACAACTATCCGCAAAGCCGCATCACCGACCATCGTATCAACTTCACCGTATATTCCCTGCCCACATTTATGGATGGCGATATTCAAGATGTGATTGATGCGTTGCAACTCGCCGAGAATGCGGAAAAGATGAAAGAAACCGTAGGGTAAAATTAAAAAACAAATATGAATCGGTCTACACTAATATCACAAATCTTCAAAAAGCAATCCTTTCTCTGTGTGGGATTGGACACGGATTTGACCAAAATCCCCCAACATTTGTTGGATACGGAAGACCCCATCTTTGAATTTAACAAAGCGATTATTGACGCCACACATCGCTACGCAGTGGCGTACAAGCCGAATTTGGCGTTTTACGAAGCCAACGGCATCAAAGGTTTGCAAGCGTTGAAACGCACGATGGATTATCTGAAAAGTTTTGATGTGTTCACGATTGCCGATGCCAAACGTGGCGATATTGGCAACACGTCGGCGCAATATGCGGCGGCTTTTCTCAATCCGCAAGGCGATTTTAATTTTGATGCTATCACGGTTGCGCCGTATATGGGCGAGGATTCGGTAACACCGTTTTTTGCATATCCCGAAAAATGGGTGATTTTATTGGCTTTGACCTCGAATAAAGGGGCGTTTGACTTTCAATTCTTGGAAGATAAAGCCTCCGGACAAAAACTATTTGAAACCGTTTTGGAAACCTCGAAGAATTGGGGCAACCCCGAAAATATGATGTATGTAATCGGCGCAACAAAAGCCGACTGGCTGATGAAAATTCGGCAACATATTCCGGATAGTTTTCTGCTCGTGCCGGGCGTTGGCGCACAAGGCGGAAGTTTGCAAGAGGTTTGCAAATATGGCCAAACGAAAGATTGCGGACTTCTAATCAACGCTTCCCGCAGTATTTTGTACGCATCAAACGGCACAGATTTCGCCCAAAAAGCAGGTGAGGAAGCACAAAACATGCAAAAAGAAATGTCCGAACTGCTAAAAAATTATAAATAGTAAATAACAAAATAGTAAATTGTTCCAACCTTATCGCGATGAAAAAAATACTAATAGTTTTAAGTTTATTAATCGCAACTTTCGCCCTTTCGGCGCAAAACATCAATGCGAATTTTGAAGTAGATGAAGAAGGCTGGACATCGCATTTCAGAGGCTATCAAGACGGCTGCTTGGAAGAAGATGAGCTCTGTATCATTTGGTCGAAATTAATACCCCCAATGGGTGATCGTGGCGGCATATCGTTTTCCGGAAAGAACTACAGCAACCAACTGTTTTTATACATTCAAAAAGAAGTTGGCGAACTTCTGCCCAACACCACTTACAACATAACGTTCAACACAAGTTGGGTTTCACAATTGGGCTCTAATCCGGCACCTACATTTGTAAAGGTTGCCGTTTTGAATGAGGAGCCTTTTCCGGTTTATGAGGACTTGATTAAGCCTTCGTTTGACAAAGGGCCGATAGGCCAAAACAGTCGTGATTTCAATGTTATCGGGCGTTTTTCGGCCAATCCTTCCGGGTATCCGACACAAGACGATTTTCACAACCTGCAAAACGTTTACACCGGAACCACCAATCTCAACGGACGTTTATTCCTCATCATCGGCGTTGAGCCGCAATACGGACACGTTAGCAACATTTTTCTCAACACACTTCGGGTGGTCTTGACGGCTGCCGAAACCGTGCAACCTGCTGAACCCGCTGAACCATCCTCGCAGCCTGAAAGCACAGAGGCTCCGCAAGAAGCAAGCACTCCTCAATAGTCAAACTATCGAGCTTAATGTTAAGCAAGGAGGAAATAGGGTAAAAAGTGGTTTGCTTAACGTTAAGCAAAGGGCAAACATGACAAAATGACAGCTGCTTAATGCTAAGCAAGGAAGAAATAGGGCAAAAAGGGGGTTGCTTAAACGTAAGCAAAGAGTGAACATGACAAAATGGCAGTTGCGGGCTAAATTAAAAGACAACATGAACCTCCTGTTTCCTTAGGCATATCGCTTGCTTCTTCAACAGGTGGTCTGCTAACATTTTTATATAGAGTCGCAGCACAAGCTGTCTCTTTACCTTTTGCTATTTCATCGTTTTGAAGAAGATGGTCTTTTATAGATGCTATTGTTGTTTTTGTTCGATCAATCAAAAATGCTTTGCAATTATTGTCTGCATCTATAACTCCAATAGCATGTTGTGTTCTAATGTCTTCATAATTATTTGGACGGACGTAAGCAAATGGCATAAATAGTATAACATCTTCTATATTATCATGTTTCATAAATTTTTGCCAGGCCATCCTCTCCTTATTATTACCATTCAAATAGATATGACAAACATAAGACAGATTATCTACTTTGTGTTTAAACTTTGCCATTGCACATCCACTAAACCAAAAACTTACGGCATCCCAGCCATTAGGAACTTTCTGAAAAGAGATATTCGCTGCAATATCCGGTATCCACACAATATTGTGGCTACTTCCTCCGGTTTCGACAAAAGTCCCTGCACTATTTGCGTACGCTGAGAATGTATTTGCAAGATCTGTGTAATTACGCTCATTGGATGATTGTAAATTTTTGCCAATAGTGCCAACATATTCATCAAGAGGTCTCATTTTTTATTTGATTAAAATTAAGCTGTCGGCACAGGTTCAATACACGCTGCCATAATATCCATCAACTTACTCAACCCTTCGGTAGGGCGTTGCTGACGAGCAGAAACATGCACTTGATACTTGGCCGTTTGATTAGTCGAGCGAGTGTTTTCCCGTGAGGACGATACCTTACCGTGCATACTCACACTTCCGCTACCAAAAAAACCAAACTTAAGGTTTGCACTTGCGTTTACTTCCGCCTCTTTGGCCTCAACATCCTTGCTGGTGGCGGTGTCGGTTACTTCCATTTGGAAGTCTATCTGCACATCGTCAATCAACAGCGAGGGTATGGGCACCAAGCCAAGAAAGGGCGCACGCACCGTTACATCGGATGTCCCGGCCTGCCCTTCGATGGGGCGTTGAAGGTTAAATTCCAAAAGGCGTGCTTTGTCCTTTTCGGAAAAACCGATTTGCGTCATAAACTCAAATGCCGAATGAGCCAGCATCCGTTGAGAATCGCATGCCGCCTTAAGAGGTGCCGAAATAAGCTCCGCAATGGGAAGCCCTTGAAAGTTTTCTGTCATAATTATCCGTTTTTAGGTGTAATCGTTTTAGGTAAAATAGTTTTGTCGTATTCGTCAATAATTCTCGAAAGCCCTTCGGGAATAGGCGTAGACTCGAATTTTATCTTTACATTCATGGTGGAAAGGTTTTGCTTCCCGCCAAAACTCACTTCAAGGCTCGACCGATTTACCCCGGTGTTGAAAGCCTGCTGCGTGTCCCCAATCTTAAATCCATCTTGTGCCAATTTCCGCTTAAGTTCAGCCGAATCTATCTGTACATCGAACTCCATCTCCACCTCTTTTATATTCATCGCCGACGGATTAACTATCGAAATAATGGGAATATCTACGGCGGTATCTTCGCCAACAATCAGTCTGCGGGTGGCCGCATTGCCCTCTTTGTCGAAATAGCGCCCCAAAAGTTCTATGTTGCGAGCTTCGAGCATCTCCATTGCAGCGTTTACCGAATGTTGCAGCCCGCGAATGAGGTCGGCAAAGGTTTGCGAAGAGCCATCTTGTTTGTTCCAAAAAGCCATAGCGGTTTAAATTTGGTACAAAAGTAACACGTTGTAGCGAAGTTTTATTTCGCCATCCGAATTATTCTGCATACAGTTTGATTTTTTTCAGCAAGCGATGCAGAACGGCATAATGGTCAGCTATTTTCTTCTTCGCAACGACATTAAGCAACCATTCAAGAGAGGTTACTTCTTCCTTTGTGAATGAAAATGGATGGAGGCGGTAGCTCCTATCCTCATAATAGTAAGCTTTTCGGCGAGGACAATAACCTATTGGGGCATAGTATCCCAAAAACGTATCGAAGCACATGGCTTCTATGTCAAGCTGTATCGTGCGGCGCGATACCTTATAACCGGTTCTCTCGAAACACGTTTCTACTATGGCGGATGTTTTTACATACTCATTGTGCCGAAGCATAGCATCAATGAGACGATAACGTGCAAGTGCAAATTTGTTTTGTGGCATAATTATTCATTGGCGATTTAAATGTAATCTTATAAATTAACCTCGTACAAAGAACTATTTTGCCTCATTTGCACAAAAAAGCACCTATCAGAATATGATAAGTGCCTTTTCTCAGCAGTCGGGATGACAAGATTCGAACTTGCGACCACACGCCCCCCAGACGTGTACTCTACCGGGCTGAGCTACATCCCGAAAAAATAGGAGTGCAAAATTACTAAAAAAATTACACTCCTACAAGTTTTTGATGAAATAATTAGATTTTTTGTACTTGTTTCACCAATTCTTTGCCGATTTCTACGGCTTTCTCGTTTTCCGGAATCATTTTGTGATGACGCTCAGGCAACGATTTTTCCAATCCTTTGCGGATAAATTCGCTTCCTACAATGGGTTTGATTTTCAAAAATCCACCCAATACAATCATGTTGAAAACCTTTGCCAAACCGAGTTCTGCAGCTTTGGCTGTGGCCTCAATCGAATAGATATTAATATCTTTTCGAGTTGGCAGATTGATAACTCCGTTAGGATCGTACAATAGGTAACCGCCCGGTTTTACGGACTGTTCAAACTTGTCCAACGATTGTTGGTTAAGGATAATCGCCGTATCAAATTTATTGATGACGGGCGAGCTGATGCGTTCATCGCTTACAACGATGGACACGTTTGCCGTACCGCCACGCATTTCCGGTCCGTAAGAAGGCATCCAACTTACCTCCTTATTTTCCATGGCTCCCGAATAAGCCAAAATTTTGCCCATCGACAAAACGCCTTGACCGCCGAAGCCTGCTATGATGATTTCTTCTGTCATGATTTTCTTATTTTGGGGCGCACACATAGATGCGCCCTTACATTACTATTTTATTAACTTACCATCCATTTTGATGTCGCCTAACGGATAAACAGGGAACATGTTTTCTTCCATCCATTTATTGGCTGCAACCGGAGTCATTTTCCAACCGGAATTACAGTTCGACACAATTTCAATAAACGACACACCTTTGTTGTTGGCTTCGTTTTCGAACGCTTGACGAACAGCTTTTTTCAGTTTGCGAACATTACCCGGCGTATGCACAGAATGACGAGCACACATGTAAACACCATCCAATTGAGCAATCATTTCGGTAATTTTCAATGGATTTCCCATTGTCGCAACATCACGTCCGTAGGGCGATGTAGCAGATTTCATTCCGGAAAGTGTGGTAGGCGCCATTTGTCCACCGGTCATACCGTAGATACCGTTATTTACAAAAATCAT
>JAITVC010000133.1 GCA_031286005.1 Bacteroidales bacterium | reverse complement strand
CGCCATCGGTGTCTTCGATTTGTTTCTCTTTTTCATCATCACCTTTTTTGATGAACAATTCAACCTCGAACGTGTACGTGTTCTTCTCGCTGCGAGAATCTACAATACCGCCGCCTTCGGCTTTGGCGTCAACGGCTTCACCGGCTTGTGTGTCCAACTTTGCGGTGTTTTGAACAATTTCCGGAAGTGTTTTCCATTCGCCAAGGGTGCCATCTGTTCCGATTTTGCAAACTTCTACTTTGGGTTTTCCCCATGATAATACTGCCATAATGTTTAATTTTTAATGGTTGTTAATTTGTATTAATTTCGAGTGCAAAATTATGGAAATATTTTTTTAACACGTCATTTTGTAGCAACTCTTGCAACTGCTGCACCAAACTTAGATGCGGAACCCCGAACATTTGCCTTTGAATATGTAATTTTGCAGTACGAATAAAACTGAGAACTAACGTTTCTCGCAAATATACACACAAAAAAAACAAAATTATGATTACTTCTCTTCTTACTGCTGTTCAAGACAAACTGACTACCGTCGAAAGCCTCCGCTATGTGGGCGAAGACCGTCGGCAATTTAACCACGATGCTGCTTCGCTGCAATTTCCTTGTGCGCTGATTAATATTGGCGGTTTTGAATTTGAACAGGTTTCTTCGTTTTCACAGAAAGTGAAAGGCGAGGTTTGCGTTACGGTTGCTGATTGGCCCGAAACTGCGCCATCGGAACAGGGCGAAACTGCGTTTGCACTGTTCGATGTTGTTTTGGATGTTCAAAAGGCGATTCATGGGCTGGAAATTCCGGGCTGTGAGCCACTGGTGCGCAAATCTATTCAGCCTATTCAGCGCAACGATGCTATTCGGGAGTACAAAATTACATTTGCATCGGCCTTTCGCTACGAGGATTAAGCTTTATAAGATTTTATTTTTTGTTCTTTTTCGGCCATTAGTTTCTTCAGTTCATCTTCAATCAATGGCCAAAGTTCTTCGGCCAAGATGAACATATTGGTAGAAAATAATTCAGGAATGCCATTTTCGGCAACAACGTAAGTCATTTTTGCATTTTGTATGTTTTTCCGAATGTCGAAAATGGCTTTTGTGGGATCAATTCCGCCTTTCACTTCCTTATTCAGATAGCTTTTGAAAGATTGGCTTATTTTCAGCTGGTCGGCAGGTATGGAAAAGTTGGTGGGTTTGACATCAAAGCGTCCATAATACAGCCATATCTCAAAACAAGGATTGCTTATGATTAACTGAATACCGTGTTTTTGGCATTCGGGTTTTATTCTCAAAAGATCATTTATGAAATGGTCAACATCGGAAACAATATATATTTGGTCAGGTTTGTTTCCTTGACTTGTTCGATAATGTTCTTGTTTGTATTTTGCGGTTTGCAATAATCCATCCGGATTTAGTTGCTTGGGATCCGCAATAAATTCAATTTTTATTTGTCTGAATCTTTTTTGATCAGAAATGATTTTAAAATAATTTCGTTCTCTTACTTCTCCCCCCGAAATAATCACCAAAAAAGCATACGGAGTTCGCATGCCATCTTCTTTTCGATATTGTTTGCCTGCGTTCGTAATAACAGAATGTGGAGCAACCTTATCCACAGCAGCGCTTTGTTTTAGGGTTGATGGATGATAGGGTAGCTTTTCGGGATTAGATTTTTCGTAATGTCTCATACGGTTATCTCATCAAGTTCTTCCATCATCGGCACTCCGCCGTAGCGTCCGTCTAAATAACCGTTTTCAATGTTTAGCGTGTTGTGCAGTTTAAAATCGTTCAGCGAATACATCTGTGTATTTCCATCGGTCTTTTCTGCAAACCAAACTTCGTCCGGACGAACCAATTCCTGCTGATTTAGTAGTTTGGGCGTGTGAGTTGTAAAAATCAATTGACCATTGGCATCATGATCAGCATAAAATTTTAATAAATTAAACATTAAGTTAGGATGAATACTATTGTCAATTTCATCAATGAAAATTGTTTTTCCTTCGTGCATAGCACAATACAAAGCAGGTATTAACGTTAACAACCGCACTGTTCCGTCTGATTGAGCCGAGATTTTCATTGCTTTGTGATAACCGGATTGCCCCATTTGGTCAAACAAAAATTCTTGCACGGTTTTGATTCCTTTTTGCATCGTAACATTCCAAACATTTCGGTTATTTTGTAATTGCGAGATGTTTTGATTGTCTGACATTGGCTTTTGGTCAATGATTTTTTGCACGTCTGTGGCATTTTTGGTACCGGTAACCCATTTGTCAAAAGGTATATTGCTTATATCTACGGTTTTAATACCTATCCCGATGTGTTCAAAAACGTTGTTGGTGAAACTTAACAGTTTAGAATCTTGCGACATCAAGTTAATCAAGGCAGGCACGGTGCTATCTATTGAAATGATTTCTGTTTTGTTAGAAAACCAGTCGTAGGCCAGTCTTACGTCTTTGCTTGAAAGAACAGGGAAATGCTCGTTCAAGGGTAGTAAGGAAGACGTAGGATTGAGTGTTAATAATTGTTTTACAGAATCCTCATTTTGTAAGAATGGCGAATGGACGATATGGCCGTTTCGTTCAAAAATGAGTTGGTCTTCTGTTTTTCCTAAACCGGATATCGCTAATTTTTCGGTAATTTCGTTTTGACTGATACCGGTATTGTACAGGTAATATTGATTTTCATGGAAAAATTCTATTTCAAAAGAAATGGTTTGAGATTTTTTGTTGGTAAGTTGGAAAATATAGTCTTCCAAATTGATTAATTTCAAAAAATTATTACGAGTGATAAATTCACGCAAGAATGTGGCGGCCTTGATAAAATTAGATTTTCCGGAGCCATTGGCTCCATAAATAGCGGCTTGCTTTAACAAGGGCACGTCCATGTGGGAATAAATATGGTGTGAAAATTTTTCCCGTTTGATGTTTGGAAACATGTCAAATACAGTCTCGTCGTAAAACGATAGAAAGTTTTTAATTTTTAATCTTAGCAGCATGATAAAAATGTT
>JAITVC010000127.1 GCA_031286005.1 Bacteroidales bacterium | reverse complement strand
CCCAACCGGTTGCTTCGGGGGTATAACACAGTGTTAAATCCGGTTCACCATTTTCATTGTTGAAAACATCACTGCCAAACGTTGGCATGTTGCCTTCAAAGAACACTACAGCCAAATTGGTACAACCAAGAAACGCTTGAGCTCCAATACTCGTTACATTCTCCGGAATAATAATCGAAGGTAAAGCTTCGCAAATAATAAATGCGGATTGTCCGATACTCTTTACGCCCTTGCCAATGCTTACAGAAGTCAAGTTTTTGCAAGTGGAAAATGCATAATTTCCGATATGCGTTACTCCATCTTCAATGATAATACGCCTGACCTCAGAATTATTATACACAATAGGGTCAGCGCCATCCGGAGCATCCACCCTCCAATTCCTCATCTTTCCCGTTCCGGAAATGGTAAGCGTACCGTTGGATAATGTTGCGGTAACGTTGTCCGGAAAAACGCCGATGCTCCACACTTGCGCATTAAGGTCGGTTGCAGCAAGGAGCAATGAGGTTAGTAGGATTATGATTTTTTTCATTTTGTGGTTTTTGAATGGTATGAGGGAGGTGTCAACTTTTGATATACTTCGCATTTTTAAATGTTCCTATTTTTTTTATTTTTCCAAGCTTTATCATTTGCGAAACAACTGCTTCTATGGTCGTCGCCGAAATATCGGGCAAAATATAATTGATTTCTCGTTTGCCGAGTGGTAGTAAACTATTAAGTATGGTTTGCTCTACGCGTTCTCGTTTTGAAACTTTTTTGATCTGAATAAGGGCAAATCGTTTGTCAAGTTCTTTATAGCAAATGAGTAGTGTGAAAATAAAATT
Organism: Bacteroidales bacterium; assembly: GCA_031286005.1. The sequence goes on along the minus strand of JAITVC010000127.1, from coordinate 9,192 downwards.
TTCGATAAACGGCAAGTAATCATTCGCATTATTTTCCCAATTTTTGGAAGATTTTTGCAGTGCTTCGTAGTAAGATTTTTTGTTTTTGTTGATTTGTTCTTCAAAAGAAATGTACTTTCCCGCATCAAAACCGGCTTTGTATAATAGCAGTAGAGAAAGCAATCTTGACATTCTTCCGTTTCCGTCAGAAAATGGATGAATACACAAAAAATCGAGGATAAAGCACGGAATTAAAAGCAATTTATTTATTCCGCTATCATTATTTGCATCCATAAATGCAAAAACAAGTTGTTGCATGGCCGATTGTGTTTCTGTGGCTTTTGTCGGCATAAAGCGTATTTTTCGGTTACCATCTTTATCAATTTCCAAAATAACATTGTCGGAAGTTTTATAATTTCCTCCTCCTATTTCGGTAAAAGAAAGCAAAACCGAATGAAGACTTAAAATAGTTCGTTCATCAAGCGAAATATTTTCAAAACCATTATGAATAGTATTCAAAGCATCACGATAACCTGCAATCTCTTGCTCGTTGTGATTGAGCGGTGCGGACGATTGATTAACAATCTCCTCAATACGTTTATCGGTGGTAATAATATCCTCAATGGCATTCGACCCTTTTACGGATTGTACTTTTGCAATACTTTCCAGTTTTGTAAAAATCTCTTGAAAATCATGCTTGCGGATATTGTCAAGTGCTTTCAGTTCAGCAATACTGTTAGTAACGTTAAGTAAATTGGCCGGCAACAACGAATTCTTCAAAAATGAATAATCAAATTTTCTCATGCTTCTTTATATTTTTTTCTGCACAAAAAAGCGCAAAAGATATGTAGTATTTTTAAATATAAAACAAATTTACTGCATATTTTATCGCTAAAAACATGCAGTGTTTTTTGCAAAATTACAAATACTTTTTGATTTTACCAAATGTTTTTAATTAAAAAGTATTAAAATTCATCATAAAAACGAAGGGGCGAAATACGTTTCGCCCCTTCGTCGAGATAAAAAATAATAGATTTCCCTATTCAACATCCTTTACGCAACGGAGTGCAAGGCCATAGCGTTTGCTACTCATGTCCTGAGGATGGATGCGACCACTATTGTTCATAGTCAGATTGTTATTGCGTTCAGTAGTGGCTTCTGTCTGAGACCAGTAGTATGCAACCGTACCCTGATTGTTTAAATCGCTACCACTAGCGACGCTACCATAGGTACCACCCCAAACTTCAGGGTTGAGATAATTTGCATTGATAAATTCAATGTTTTCAGCACTGGTACTATCTGTGTCTACTCCGCCAAGTGCTATATTCAAAGCAATAAAATCATCTTTTGTGGGTATGCGCCAGCCTTCGGGACAAAGAACGGTTTTGTGCTGGTTAATCATTTCTCCGGAAAACAAATCGCCTTTATAATCGGGATTGGAACGACAATCGACTTTGTAATTACCGGTTGCTCCGCCATCAAAATCAGTTTTTTCACTGCAAATGGTGGTTTGCACTGCGTCCGACCATTCTTGATTGCCTACAATCCATGTTTGGGCAGTGACAAAACTTGCCATTCCATACGGGGCAACATCCCATTTGGTAAGCTTTACAGTTATCGTGCAGACAGCTGTTTTGTTTCCGTCTTCGGTGGTAACCGTGATGGTAGCTTGACCTGCTTTTAGGGCGGTTACAGTGCCGTTGGCCACTTTGGCAACGGTTGAATCGCTGCTCGACCACGTTATGGCTTTGTTTGTAGCATCTTCGGGCAGAACAGTAGCGGTTAGGGTTACAACGTCGTCAATGGCAAGAGTGTCGGTGGTTTGGTCGAGGGTTACACTCGTTACTGCAACGATTGCGGCTTTTACTGTTATTGTGCAGACTGCCGTTTTGTTGCCGTCTTTGGTGGTGGTCGTGATGGTGGTTTGGCCTGCTTTTAGGGCGGTTACAGTACCGTTAGCTACTTTGGCAACGGTCGAATCGCTGATCGACCACGTTACGGCTTTGTTCGTGGCATTCTCAGGCAGAACGGTGGCGGTTAGAGTTACGACATCATCAATGGCGAGGGTGTCGGTAGTTTTGTTGAGGGTTACGCTGGTTACTGCAACATTTTGGTCTTTCGGATCTTTGTCCTTTTTGCAACCTGCAAAAATAGTTACGAACGCAATCGCAAAAGCGATCAATGTAAATGTGATTTTTTTCATCATAGTTTTGTTTTATGTTGTTAATTTATTTAAGTGTTTTAATCTGTAATGGCACAATTGTTATTTTTGAACGGCGCAAAATTACAAAATAAACCCAACTATCGTGTCCGTTTTTGTATATTTTTTTAGTCGATTGCTTTTTAATATATTGTGATGGAAAATTTACGCGAAAAGACACCGTTTTACGTAAATTTACACGGATTTTACGTGGGAGAACAGAGGAATTTGGGGAAAATTAGAACTATCAGGATTTCTGCGAAACCTGTTCACGCCATTCGAGCGGGGAAATACCGTCGCCCACTTGCTCCTCAAAAGCGTGATAAAATGTAGAACGGCTGTTGAAACCAACGTCTGTAATGATTTGCTGAATGCTTTTGTCGCTATTGGCCAACAAATTGAGGGCTTCCAATATCCGATGGCGGATTAAAAGCTGTTTAAAGGTGCAGCCGTAATGCCGGTTGATGCATTTGGACACATACGTACGATTGGTCGTACAGCGTTTTACAATATCGTCCAAGGTTATTTCCGAATCTCTGTAAATATGTTCGTTCTCAAACAAGTGTTGAATTTGTTTGAGCAACCGACTGTCGGTTACGCTGATTTCTTGGTCGGATAAATCCGTTTTGGGTTTTAGTTTTAGGATGCTGTCATTTTTAGGCAAGAATATCGTTTTCAGCGGCAAACGCAGGTGCATGCTTAAAATAGCCAAAGCCGTAACCGAAACAGCAACCGAGATATTGTGTATAACGACAAATACAATATTATTATTGTAAGACATAAACACCATACAAATAGAGGGGTAATACCAAAACAGCCCGTCCATAATCAGCAGCCGGGTGGTGTGCTGCATGGAGATTCTGTTTTCGCGATGAATCTTTCGCACGCGCTGAATCCAAATCCATGCGATAGAAAAATAGGTACATACCTGTGCAAAGAACACCGTCATTAGTACCAAAAAATACACCACATACAACGGATATTCGGAAAAATAGCCTACAATTTCATTGATGCTGTAACAAGACGGAATAGCGGGTTTAACGGTATCTTGCAGTATAAACCACAATCCGCTCATCGTTACAAAAGGGATAAAATGCAGCAGTTTAGCTTTCAGGTTCGGTTTTCGGTTTACGGCGAAGTTGGCATAAAAGATGGTAAACGGCGCTATAAACATCAGAATTAGAAAAGAACGCACATTATAAACATCCACGCTTCCGACACTTGGGAAACGCACAAAACTATTGTAAAGATACAACACTCCGATAATAAGGAAAATGCAACTCAACGGAAGGTTCTGTTTGGAACGTTTCCGATAAAACAGTAAAAACACCCCAAAAAACAGCGGAATGAAAGCTCTAAGCATGTAGGTTGCAAATGTTAGAAGTATAGTTTCGGTCATATAACTCTCGCATGTTGCCCCCACATGAGTTTGGAACGGAGGGTATCGAAGAAATGTTGGTTTTTGAAGCGGATGGTGTGGATTTGGGAGGGCGCTTTTTCGATAAAGAACGTTTGTTGGCCTTCAAAATTCAAACGGCGGGAATCAAGCGTGGCGTGAAACCGTTGTTCGCTGTCGGTTACCCGGATTTCGATGCCAACGGTATCGGGAATGACCAAAGGCCGCACGGTTAGCGTGTGCGAGGCAATGGGCGTGAGGATGAAATTCTGATTTTCGGGCAGCAGAATCGGGCCGCCACAACTGAGGTTATACGCTGTGGAGCCAGTTGGCGTGGACACCATCAAGCCGTCGCCAAAATACGTGTTTAAGAATTGGCCGTTAATAAATACATCCATGCTGAGCAATCCCGTTGTGTCGCTTTTGAAAGCTACATCGTTTAAGGCAAGGTGTGTGCCGTCAGAATCTTTTGCTCGAATGGCCAGCATACTGCGATGTTCCACATCATAGTTTCCGGCGCATAAATCCGCTAATGCATCTTCCAAGAAGTGCATGTCGATGGGAGCCAAAAAGCCAAGTTTGCCGAAGTTTAATCCCACAATGGGGATTTCCGAACCCACAACAAAAGAGGCCGCATTGAGCAGTGTTCCGTCGCCTCCGAGCGAAATCAACAAATTGCAGGTTTCCGCCAAGTCGTTCGGATTGGAAAAGGTTGGAACGTTTGAATCAACAAGCCCTTGCTCTCGGCATAAGAGAGCAAAGGGCTTGTAAAATCGAACGGTAATGTTATGTTCGTTCAGCCAACCAATCAACCGGCCATAATCCGGAATGTGTCCGGGTTTTACGGACGTTCCGAAAATGCCGATATTTAGTTGTTTCATCACAGGCGATTGGTTTCGATAATGACTTTTTGTTGAACCCACGCTTGACCGATTTGGCACGAGAACAGATATACGCCTGTTGGGAAATCACTTGTGTTGAGCTGATATTCGGTGCTATTGAGCGCAATTTCTGTTACGAATTTGCCGGTTATGGTGTGAATTAATAATTTCGAGATAGTCTTGTCCGAACGTATCACAACATGGGTGGTTGCCGGATTAGGATAAACGGCAAATTGCACATCGCTCACCAAATTTTCCACAGAAGATTCGGCCGGAGGATAGCAGGTTACAGTGGCGCGAAGGGTGTCGTTAGTTCGATCCAAATCATCCGAAAGTCCGGAGAAAATAACTAACTCGTAACTTTGATACGAACTTAAATCAGCCGTTTGGGCGAATGTGAAATTCAACACCTGTCCGGGAGTAAGCGAGGGTATCGTTTCTTCTACCAACACGCCATTCAATTGATAATAGATTGGAACGTTTTTTAGTGGACGAAGAGCGTTATTGGTTACTCTTACCGTTACACGCTCTGTTGCAGACAAGGCCGTATCCGATTTAGGCGATGAAATGGCCAGCATCCGCACATCGGCAGGCCAGCCTGCGGTATCTTCTACAATCGAGAAGTAGTCGATATAAACACCTTGCGCTTGATTGTTGGAGTTGCTTGCGAACACAAACCGTTCGTTAGCTCCGGTCGTTGTATAGGATACGACTTTGGTCTGATATGCGGTGGAAAACGACGATGAGGGTTGTGTAAACAACGTTTCTGTGGTCTCATCGGCGTTATACTTCATCAAACGCAGGTTTTCGGTGCTTGTTGAAGCAGCGGCTTTGTAGCGATAGGTGATAATGTACGGTTCATCGGGTTTCAACGTGAAACAACCCGATGCCAAAAAGCCGGGCTTGTTTTTCGACGGGCCATTGGCAAAGTGCATTTCATTGCTGCCGCTTCCTGTTTGCCAATATTCAAATGCCGAGCCATCCGGATTTTGATATTCTTCTAAATTATTCCAACCGTCGGGGAATGTGGCCACATACGGAAACTCTGTAATGGGCGCTTGTTTGGTGCTTACCAATGTGGCCGCTGTATCGTTGGCCTCCGGATGGTTGTTGGGCTCTTCAATCCAAACACGAACCGATTGGTCGCCATAAGCCGTATGTGTGAGCATTTGGGTTAAGCGGAATTTTTCGGATTCTCTGGGATTAATGATTCCGGTAACTCGGTCTGAAAGGATGTTGCTGCCGATTTGAATCTTAATGGTCGGATTCTCGTAAGGGAAAAAGCCGTTGTTTGCAATCTCCACAAACAGCGTGTCGGGCGATAAATCGCATTTGTTCGACGAGGCGAGATTGAATGACGTAATGGACAAGTTCCGCTTTTGCGCCGTAGCGCTGTCGATAATCACAAAGTCGTCCACACAAAGCCCTCTGGCCCAACTCCTGGAAACTCCCTCGATAAAGGTATAATAAGGCCCTGTACCTGTTGAACGGTAGTATCCGATGTATTGGTTATAGCCGGTTGCGTCTGCTTGCATACTGCTCAAACGCTGATTGGATGTAGAGTTGTTTGTGCCTACATAAACATTAAGTGTAACCGGAGGCTGCTCGTATTGCGTATTGGTCGGATCTACTTCGGTAGCCGCACGGTAGAAAAACGAAATTAAATACGTGGTATCCGGCCCAAGTGCGATGCAAGGCGTTCCGATGGCTTGACGAACGGAATCTCCTGTAACCCGTGAGGCAGGCGCTAAATACGCCAAGCTCGTTCCCGAATGTGCCAAACTTTCGTTTCTTGTAAAGGCCCATCCTTCATTTTTCGTCCAAACATTTGTATTGTCGCCGGACTCAAAGCCCATGTGAATATTGTTGGTAAGCGGCTCTATTTTCTCTACCTTCAAAACAGCGGATGTATCGTCGGTTTTGCCTTTGTCGGCACTTCCCGAAATCCATCCTTGTATTTCAAAAACACCGGTCCGAGTCATATCCAAAGAGCCGGAGTTTATGACCAGCGTGCGGTATGGCTCAATAGCAATCGGTTGTGAGGCTGTTACTGTTTTACCATCAAACCGGAAAGACGGATAAATACCGTGAGCAGCTACGATATTGTGATTGCCTCGGTTTTTAATAACCATTTGCACACGTTCGTCTGCCGATAATTCGCACGGGGAGTTGTTGGCATAATTTAGTCTCACAACACTTAAATTGGTATCATTGGCCGCCACTTTATCCCGAATCATAATATCATCCAAACACAATCCACCGCCGGATGTTCCTTCGGTATGGTATTGAAAGGACACGTAATAGATACCCGTTTGGGAAGGTTTAAAATCAACCGTACGGCTGCTGTAACTCGTTTCTCTGATGGTGTCTTTGAATGACGGCGTCATTTCAGTCATCGCTTGCAAGTTGGGATTGTTGCCAATTCTAACGCTCATCAATTCCATAGATGACATTCCTTTTCGGAAATATTCAACAGTGTATGTTTTGGAAGCATCCATCCAAAGCGGTTTGGATATAACCCAATTGTTATTTCCTGCAACGAAAACTGTTTTCAAAGCCGACGTACTGAGGTTTTGTTCGCTGTAATTAAGAACGTCTGCATTGGTGTGCGTTTGTAGCCAACCGTTTGCAGCCGTGCGATAATTAACCGTTTGCCAATCCGTCAAGGTTTCATAACTTTCAAAGCCCATATAAGTCGGGACAGACATCGGTTGAACGGCTTCAACAGTCAGATTGGACAGATCAATACCGCTCGAAGACGCATTGCTGTACGCTAAAAATCCAATATAATGCGCTCCCGAAACGGAGGGTTTGAAATACGTTGTAATCGTTCTTTGGTCTGTATTCGTGAAATCCCTAATATCCATCAACGTATCCGACGGAGCCGCCACATTGCCGGTACCCACATAGCACAACATGCGCTCTGCAAATGATGCCGATTGGGCATTGTAAGTAAACGAGATTTGATACAGCACATCTTTTACCAGATCGATGCAACCACTCACCAATCGGTCGTCGGAAGCCGCACCACTGGTTTTGATAGACGCCTTTCCGCCGTCCGTAGTCCAAGTAACATTGGATTGTGTTGTTTTCGGTATCACAATCCAATCCTCGCTCGCCGTGTAATTTTCAAACGAGCAAACGTATGGAACAGTGTGCGAATTGGTTTTCTCTATAAAGGGTCTTATCGTATCCGATGTGAGGCCATCGTAGGAAACCCAAGCCTTAAACAGCGTTTGGTCGCCAAATGTTTCCGTGTTATCAAGCCTTACAACAAGAACGTCGTTAGCCGGAATTGCATCGCTGAACGACTTGCAAACCGGCGCGCTATACGGCGTGCCCTCGCCCGTGTTGCGTTGATAGCACACATTGTAGGATGGCGGACAATGGTAGCCGTCATTTCTGATTTTGAAGGATACGGTTTGGTTCGGCAAATTGCAATTGGACAGCGGACTATTCAAACCTACCATTTTCAAATCGTAGGTTTGCATTTCGCTAAGTTCAATATCTTTTAGATATAATGAAGAGCCACTCGGAGTGTTTTCCACACGTATGCCAATCCGATATTTGGCACTTGGAGCAGCCGTAAATTCATTGATGATAACCGAACATTCATTTTCGCCATTAACTACGCCTTCAATGGTATCAATGAAACAAACTGCATCATCAATATCATAATCATACGCATAAAGAATGTCTGTTTCAGCTTCCAATTCGGAATCAACTTCAACCAAGAAAATCTGCATTCGTGTTGCTCCGGGCGATGTGGCCACACATGTAACGGTTAATTGATGAACAGCTGTGTTATCAAGAGCCAAGCACCGTGTAAAAACTGTACTGTATTGTGCGCTTCCTCCTGATTGTGTGTTTGCATACGTTGGAGCGATTTCACCGCCTTCATTGACTTGGACGTTAAATGTCCATTTCGATCGACCTCCACTCATTCTATCTACAAACCACAAATCTTGTTCGCCAGAAGGATTTGTTCCGGTTCCAAATACAGGTGTGTAAGGCAATTGTTCGATACACGATTGTGCGTATGTGGATGTTGCAAATAACATCCACATACAGCACATAATGCTGAATTTTTTCATTGATTGAAAATTCTTTGTTCTAATTATAATTCTGATAGAAATAATCTATTTTGTAGGCTCAACAACTTTCAAGTTGTCGCCGGCGCTATTCACGATTTCGCGATAAAACCAATCCGGATATTTGGGTTGAAGCGGGAAAGCCGGTTGTTTTAGATTGTAACCGTTGTTTTCAAATTTGCCGTCTTTTTCCTTTTTGATATTACCGTCAATATACTTCACCAACAAATATTCGCTCAAACGTTTCCATTTGTTGAACATGTATTGCGATTGAGCCAACGAAAAACGTGTGGCTTCTTGCACCATTGTGTTATGCTCGGTTTCGTTTACCCATGCACGATCGTTTTCTTCAACACGTTGAACAAAGCCGTTTTCGAGTTCGGTTTGTACTTTTTGAACGTCTTTGATCATGTCGTTGTAGCGCAAATACGTCATCTGAGTTACCAAGTTGAACAACCAAAAGGCTGATGTTGGCGAATAGGTCATCATATCGCCGTTGCCTTCTTTGAAGCAATTCGGCACTTGTGTTACGCCACAGTAAATCGGCACGTAGCATGTGCTGTACGTATCATCTACACCAAACCAAAGCACGCCGCCAATCGGATTTGGCATCCATGATTTGCATTGAGCAACAAAAGAGAATCC
>JAITVC010000101.1 GCA_031286005.1 Bacteroidales bacterium | reverse complement strand
AGGTTTTCTCAATAAAATCATCGGCATCCAAATCGAAAAACCAATCTCCGCTGGCTTGCTCTCGTGCCAAACCTCTGAGCTTTTGAGGATTTCCACAATGCTCATGAAGCAACACTTTGAAGCGCACATCGGATTTTGCAAAATCGTGCATAATCTGCACACTTCCATCCGTAGAGCCATCATCAACCAACCAACATTCCCAATCGGCAAACGTTTGATTTTGAACGCTATTCAAACATTCTTCGAGATATTTCTCTGCATTGTAAACCGGTGTGAAGATAGAGATTTTAGGCATCCTTATGGTGTTTAAAGTAGTTCAATGCGAACTCCAATTCTTTGAATTTAAGCAGGTAGCTTCCTATAATATAGATGCTAATTCCTGAAAGGGTGCCTACTATGAGTTTAGCCCAATCACTCGAAACACAGTATGTTGCCACCCATGCAACGATTCCCGAAAGCAGCGCCAAGCCGAACACCGGCACCACCACACGCAATTGTTCCGTCCAGCGGATATGCAGGAATTTTTGCGTAAACGCTACCGAAATAATCATATCCATACAGGCATAAATCCCGATAGACACGCAAATCCACGTAATGCCATGAGGCAAACATGAAAAGAATGCCGTAAATCCGAACGCCTTTTTGATGATTTCAGACCACAGAAATTCTTTGCTAAACCCTTTGGAAAGCAACATCCGGCCGTTGGTAACCAAAACAGGAAAACTCAAATAAGCCATACACAAGATTTGAATATACGGCACAGTCGGAAGCCATTTATCGGTCAACACAACCGACACGAACGGCTCTACCAAAACCGCAAAAAGCATAGCAATCGGAAAAACGATGAATCCAGACAGCGACAAAAACCGATAGAATAGCTTGCTCTGCTCATCGGGATTGTCGTTGAGCGAAGCATGAAGCGGAATAAATGCTCGCACAATGGTGTAGGCAACATTGGTGGTAACTAAATTACTGAAACTATAACTTTGTTGGAAGAATCCTAATCGAGTGGGCGTATAGCGTTTGCCGATAAAGACGGCATACATGTTCTTGTAAATAGTATCTAACAAGGAGGATAATATCCACGTTCCACCGAATTGAAACAAGGATTTCAAAGAAGCCATCTTGAATACCAACCTTGGATGCCAACGTGGCCCAAATACCCAAAAGGCCAGCGATCGCAGGGTGTTATTTAGCAAATATTGCGTAATCAAAGCCCAAACGCCATAACCTAAATGTGCCATTACAATACCCACAAGGCCACTAATAACTAACGACGTAATCGTTATATAGGCTTGCTTTTTGAAATCTAAACTGATGTCTAATTTCGTGCCGTGCGCCACGCCCAGCGACCATGCTATGAGGTTTAAACCTGCAATTTTGATTAGTGGTACCAATTGAGGTTGTTCGTAAAACCGTGCAATTAGGGGTGCAAAACTTACAAACACAACGTAGAAGAACAATCCAAACAGGATATTAAACCAAAATACAGTAGAAAAATCATCATCTGTTGGGTTCTTCTTTTGCACCAATGCCAATGAAAGTCCGCCATCCATCAACATTTGGCCGATCATCAAGAAGATAAAAATCATAGCCACCAAACCGTAATCGGCAGGCATCAGCAAACGAGCTAAAATAATGGTAAAAACACCTTGGAATAACTGTGTCCCAAAACGCTCTATTGCAGACCAAACCACACTATAGAACGTCTTACCGGCCATTCTTTGTTGTTATTTTTTTTCGTTTTTGTAAGGACGAAATATGTTTCGCCCCTACGAATAATTGCCAAAATACGGCAATGGCCAAGAGATTCAAGATAACCGACGTCAGATAAATACCCCGATTTAGATGCGGTTGCCAATACAAATAATAGCTTTCAAATCCAAGCACACCGTTGCAGGCCAGCCATACGCCACCAAAGAATAACACATACCTCTTAAATTGATTATCTTTCCTAAACAACACACACAACCCTACTAAACACAATACTTCAAAGCCTAAAACGTAGACTAATTGATAATCCACTAAATTGCCTACAGCATCCAATCCATAGTGCAACATCAATGTACCTAAAATTCCTAATATTAAATTCTTGTAAGGTTTCAAGACTAAGGCCAACAAACAGACGATAAGCCCCAGAAACGACCAAAATTGATGCAAGGGATGGAGTTGAAACGAATTGCCTGTTCCGGCATCCCGATAGTAATAAATCAAATGGTCGGCATCAATCAAATTTACAGCCATAGCTGCAATAGCTAATGAGAAAAAACTTATGCCTAAAGGTTTGTGAATAACTTTGGCAAGGGCTATGGAAGCTAATAAATGTCCGGATAAATACATAGGGTAAAAGGTTAAGGGTAAAAGGTTAAAGGGTTAAGGAAATTTAGCGTATTTTTGACCATTCACCGTTAACCTTTTACCAATTAATTATATTGCAACAATGCCTTTGATATGTGGATGAGCTTGATAGTTGGTTAATTCAAAATCTTGGAATGAGAAGTCGAAGATATTGGTAATGTTAGGATTTATTTTCATTTGTGGCAGTGCGTAGGGCTCTCGCTGCAACTGCGTTTGCGCTTGTTCAAAGTGATTGGTATAGAGATGCGCATCGCCGAGTGTATGAATAAATTCGCCCGGTTGCAGATTGCAAACTTGGGCAACCATCAGGGTTAGCAGAGCATACGAGGCTATGTTGAACGGCACGCCTAAAAATACATCTGCCGAACGTTGATACAGTTGGCACGACAATTTCCCGTTGGCCACATAAAACTGAAACAGAATATGACAAGGCGGTAGTGCCATCTCTGAGATTTCGCCTACGTTCCACGCACAAACGAGCATACGGCGCGAATCGGGATTGGTCTTGATGGTGTTGATAAGTTCCAAAATCTGGTCGATGGTTTCTCCGTCTTTACAGCCCCACGAGCGCCATTGCTTGCCGTATACAGGCCCTAAATTGCCATCGGCATCCGCCCATTCGTCCCAAATGCGAACGCCATTATCTTGCAAATACTTCACATTCGTATCGCCCTTCAAAAACCATAACAGTTCATAAATAATAGATTTCAAATGCAGTTTCTTAGTTGTTAGCAACGGAAACCCTTGCGATAAATCAAAGCGCATCTGATAGCCGAAAATACTGCGTGTACCCGTACCCGTGCGGTCGGATTTATCGGCGCCGGTTTGCAGAATTTGGGATAATAAGTTTAAATATGGTGTCATAAGGTTAGAGATTAGAGGATAATTTATCTTCTATAATTTGTTTTACAAAACTTGGCATTTCAACATTTTTGCTATCAGCTATAGTTTTTATTTTGTCATAGTTTTTCACCTCTTCTCCTTCCCATTGCAAATCAAGTCTTCTTACCTTTTTTAGCGCAATATGATTGTATTTTCTTGGATTTCCCCAATAACAAAGACTACATAAAGTTGCATCTTTATCATTTTGCCAATTGTCACAATGTTCACAGCTCCACGATTTTGCTCGATTACACGAAGCGCAAAGAAGCATAAAATCTTTAGTGTTAATAGTTTTTGCGGAATCTCCGCTTATTTCGTATGGAGTTCGATGGTCAATTTGCAAATACCTTTCAGCAAATTTACCGTTGCATATAGCACATGTTCCTTCACAAAATTCAAATAATTTCTTCTTAAAATCCTTTGAAAATGTCTTCCTGCCTGAAACTTTGTTGATTTGCAATTCCGTACTATCACCAAATCTGTATGCTGCAATTGACTTTCCCGTTTTCGATTTAACTTTGAATGTTTCTAATGGAATACCAGCCTCACGCACATCCCTAGCCGCTCTTGGAGGGTGATTATAGCCGTAATTTTCTAAATCCTCAGTAGTAATAAATCCATATTGCAAAATGTGGTCAATTAAAATTTTTGCCCGTTTGTTTGTTACGGATTGAATATAGTTTAAGAAATCCTGAGGATATATTGATTTTTTCTTACCCATGACAAGCAAATAATTCAGGTTGATAGTATAGATGTTCTATTTTTTGTCCATCTATGTTTTTCATAAGTGCAGGAGATAAGTAAATAGCCTCATAAGTATATTCCTTGCGATTTAATAATGTGGCTTGAGTAGAGCGTCCTGCATTGATTTCTATTCTAGTTAAATCAAGCAAATCTGGCAGAGACTTTCCATAAGTTCTATTATCTGTTCTACCATCAAAACTTAAGAT
>JAITVC010000100.1 GCA_031286005.1 Bacteroidales bacterium | reverse complement strand
ATTTTTACTTTTATATTCCAAAAAAATCCCATAAGGGGACAACTTGCACAGCATCTACCCTATCGTTCGTATCGTAAGTTATCAAAGTTTTGCTGGCAAAAGAAAAGTTTTGCGCATTGAGCACATTAAATCCGGCAAACTCTCTATCCCTGTCGAATGCAGTAAGCGTGTGGCAAACTTGAAAGGCGTGCCATTGTCCGTTTTTTCGAGCAACAAAATCGCATTCGCCTTTCTGTCTTACAAAAAAAATTTCTTCATATTCATTATTGACCAACTCATTGTAAACTGCATTTTCTAACAACATTCCGCTTCTATCCATAAACTGAAAGCCAACGGCATTGATCAAACCGCTATCAATGCCATAGACCTTATGTTGCGGACGGGCATCTTCTTTCAGTGAAAATGCGAAATTGCAAATGTCGGCAATCACATAGCTTCGGTGTGCACAATTTAAGTAGCTGCGTACAGTTGCTTCGTTGCTTTTTACTGCCTTTGCCAAGTTGTTGTAATGAAACGGAGCACCTGCGTTGGATAATACGAAGTGCAGTAGCTTATAAAACAACCGGCTATCACGGATTTGATTATATACAATGCAATCTTTCAGTACAACAGATTCGTAATAACTATTTAGCAGTTCAATTTTTACGTTATCGTGTATTTGATTAAATACAATTTCAGGGAAGCTGCCCCATTGTAAATAATTGTCCATCAATTTCAGTACATCAATTTTTCTTGAAAGTGCTGTGTATCTATCATTTATTCCGTTTGTTTGAAAAATTTCCCGCAGAGACAATGGGCGTAGTGTATTGGCAAAATAGCGACCCGATAATAGGGTTGAAAACTGATTTTGAAGCAAGTCTGAATTTTAGCCTGTAATGTAAATTTTTGAAAATCGCTCGGTGTCGTAAGCTCCTTTTACAAACAATTCCCAGTTTTTTACTTGCTGTACCTCATCTAAGAAAAGGTATTTCACAGTTTCTCCGGTAATTTTTTCAGCCGTTTCTATGATTGAATATAATTTGGCGGAGTTTTCCCAACAATCAGTGAATATAGGTTCATCTACATTGAGAAGCAAAATTGACTTCGGATTAACGCCGCTTTCGAGCAAATCATTAATCATCAACTTGAAAATAGTAGATTTTCCACAGCGTCTGATTCCTGTAAGCACCTGAATATGTGGCAATTTTTTCTTTTGCTTTAAATGATCTACAATAGAGCGATAGTATAGCGAAGAATATTTTTCGCCACCCCAATGTCTGTTTTGCCGTAAAAGAGTTGCTTCCATTTTCTTTGATTTTTTTTGGCAAAGATACAGTATTTCCAATTAATCAAAATATGATTTGAATAAAGTATTGTTTATCTAAATCATAGCTTGACTAAATATTGCTTTTTTGTGGATTAGGGAATTTTCTCCACTCACTCCATCCTTCTATATTTCCTTTATTAATCTCTTCCATTGAGAATTTAGCTGTGCAAATTACTGATTTTTCGGCATTTCAAATAATTTCGCCTTTCCAAAGTCGTTCTACAAACACTTTCCAAGGTAAAATCAGAATATTATTCACCAAACGAGGATAATGGTCATTGCTGATAACTATCAGTTTTTCAGTCATGTACTCTTCTGAAAAAGCACGAAGTCCCTTTAAATGCCGTGGGTTTACATTGTCGGTCGATTTCACTTCTATGGCTACTTGGTGGTCTCCAAGTACAAAATCAACCTCAAAACCCGAACTTGTTCGCCAATACGAAACCGGATATTTCTGCCCCGAATAGCGGCTGTGCGCATAAATTTCCTGATAAATAAAATGCACAAATGCTTTGCCGAAAATTTCCGTTCCGAATTCAATTTTGCTGCGTTTGAGTAGGGAATTGGCAATTCCCACATCACACAAATAAAATTTGGGAGCCGCCACCACACGCCGTTTTGGTTTCTTTTGAAACGAAGGCAAATACCGCCCCAAAAGCGTTTCTTCTAAAATTAGAAAATACTCTTTCACGGTAGTGGCACTCACGCCGATCTCGGCGGCAATATTGGTGTAATTTACCATTTCGCCATTAGTAATGGCTGCAATTTGCAGAAAACGATTAAAAACATCTACATTCCGCAATTTTGCTTCCGCAACGATTTCGTCTTGCAGATAATTACCAATGTAGGCATCAAGCAATTTTGCGGGATTTTTGGAATCATAAATTCTGGGTAAAAGTCCGTGATTTAACGCCCGCATCAAATCAAAATCGGGAATTTCGGCACTTACAAGCGGATACAATTCATATCGCAAAGCCCGTCCACCAAGCAAATTTGCCCCCGAACGGATTATTTTTCTCGGACTTGAACCGCCAGTGCAAACGCATTAAAAAAATATTCACGGGCTAATTCTCTCAGATACAGAAAAAAAAGCAATAAATTAAAGTCGGATCAGCCATTCATTGTCCGTTTTCCGGCATTTGTTTGTAAAACGATGGAATAAAAAATCATTCGTTTCCCGCAAAACGAACAAAACAGTGACAATAAAACATTTACAGGCAGGCAAGAGAAGCGTTACGGCTTCACAA
>JAITVC010000068.1 GCA_031286005.1 Bacteroidales bacterium | reverse complement strand
AGCGCATTATCGGGCTCTTTGGCGATGTTTACAAAAACCGGTTGGTGCCGGTTGAGCAAGCTGTTAACTATGTCCAAATATCAGGTTTCATTGGTAAGCCGGAATTTGCGATGAAAACCAAAGGCGAGCAATACTTCTTTGTGAACAATCGGTATATTCGTCATCCTTACTTGAATCACGCCGTGGCGCAAGCATTCGATGAATTGATTGCCGAAAAGAGTTATCCGTCGTATTTCATCCATTTTGAAATTGACCCCAAAAATATGGACATCAATATTCATCCCACGAAAACCGAAATCAAATTCTTGGATGAAAAATTGATTTATGGCGTACTTTTGGCTGCTGTAAAGAAATCCATCGGCGCATACAATTTGGCGCCAAGTCTTGATTTCCTTATTGAACCCGAATATCAGCCCGATGTGTTGCCAAAGGATTATATCCCGAAATCGCCAACCATCAAGGTAAATCCAAATTACAATCCGTTTGACTCAAGCACGTTTTCTCAACCACAGAAAAGAAGCTTCGACCAACAAGCCTATTTGGATTCGTTTGAACTCTTGCAAAAACCTGTTGAAAGCGCCATTCAGAAAGAAATTGAGCATCCGGCAGAGAACGTAAATTGGGTGGCCGACAGTTTTCAATACAGAAACAAATATGTGGTGGCTAATACGCATTCCGGACTATTGATTGTTGACCAGCAGCGTGCTCACGAACGAATTTTATTCGAGCAATTTCAACAGCAGTTGACCGACCGGAAAACCGTGTCGCAACACAACCTGTTTCCTCAATCGTTGGATTTTTCTGCATCAAACGCCGAAATACTGAATGAGATTTTACCCAATTTGAAAGATATGGGCTGGGATATTGAAAGTTTGGGGCACCATTCGTTTGTTGTGAATGCCACGCCTGCCGATGTCAAAGAAAGCGATGCGCAAAACTTTTTAGAAATCATTATAGAAACTTACAAAAGTGGAATCATGTTGCATCGCAACGATAAGCAGACCAATTTGGCTGTATCAATGGCTTGCGGCATGGCGGTAAAATCTGGCCAGATACTCGATAACGCCGCACAAAAAAATCTTTTAACACAATTGTTTGCTTGCCAAGTTCCACACCTCTCACCCAAAGGAAAGCCTGTGTTTACAATGCTTTCCGAAGACGAATTACATACTCGATTAACTTAAATTATCATGTCAGAAAATTATCGTTTGCAAGGCTTCAGTTTCTTGCCGCCTATTGTTAAAAATTTATTGATCATTAACGTTATTTTTTATTTAGCGGATATGACGTTGGGCAATTTTGGAATTGATTTAACACGCTATTTGGGCCTGTATTACCCATTTGCAGGGCGTTTCTTTCCGACTCAATACATTACTTACATGTTTATGCATGCCAATTTCTCGCATTTGTTTTTCAATATGTTTGCGTTATGGATGTTTGGCTATGCGTTGGAAAACTATTGGGGCAGCAAGCGTTTTTTGTGGTATTATCTGTTTTGCGGCGTTGGCGCAGGCATTATCCAGACTATAGTCGTTATGTTTGAGGTTTGGAATTACACTCAACTTGGAGCAAGTTCTGTGGAGTTAAATGGGGTTATGAATCAATCCGTAACCATTGGTGCATCAGGTGCAGTGTTTGGCATTTTGCTGGCCTTTGGGATGATGTTTCCGAACCTGTTGATTTACCTGTATTTTTTCATTCCAATCAAGGCGAAATGGTTTGTGATTATTTATGGTGTTGTTGAATTGCTTTCGGGGATTAGTGGGGCAAGCACCAATGTTGCTCATTTTGCACATTTGGGCGGAATGCTGTTTGGATTTATTCTAATTTTGTGGTGGCGAAAGCGTTACCGCAGAAATGATTTCTATCGTTAGTTGTAAGCAGCGCAAACATCGTCTTTACAAGAAAAAAAATTTGGCTATGCCAATTTTTTTTTGTACCTTTGCACTGGAAAGCTGCCAGAGTGGTCGATCGGGGCAGACTCGAAATCTGTTGTA
Organism: Bacteroidales bacterium; assembly: GCA_031286005.1. Next base: position 1,650 of record JAITVC010000068.1, on the reverse strand, counting down.
CCCTTCGGGGTACCGGGGGTTCGAATCCCTCGCTTTCCGCTGAAAAAACGAAGCACAGGGGTGTTTCGTTTTTTTTATTGAAAGCTCTGTTTTTGAACAAAACTTGTAGCAAAGGATGCCGTAGCTAAAATTGACCTGAAAAACGCCCCCTGCTGACAAAATGACAGACTTTGCCGTTTGAAAGAAAGGGACGAAGTTGACTGAGTAAAAAACCTCATATATTGAATGTCTAAAATACAACAGGCTGATTTTTAATTGTTAATTTTAGTGAGAAGGGTGAGTGTTTTACCTAACCTCTTGATAGTGTCGTCTTTTATGATTAACTTTATATTGCAGTAAAAGTATACTGTAATAAAAAAAATGTGTTTAACTAAAAAACAAAAACGCTATGAAAACAATCAAAACTTTAGCAATTGCCCTTGCGGCAACTCTGTTTGGCTTTACGGCTGTAAATGCTCAAACTCAAGCCGGAACTAATGGTACTGATGCCGTTAATGTGGATTCTATCCAAGCCGATTTCGTTACTGTCGGCGCAACTATGCCCTACATCACTTCGGTGGGGACAACCGTGTTAGATGCTTGGAAAACCCAAGCGAAAGCCGCCGGTTTTAGCACGGCTGCCATTGAAGGCATTACTGTTGCCAACAAATGGAAAGTGGGCGAAACTGAACTTGCTGCAACCGGTGATGCGGTTCAAATCTTGTGGAGCACTGAGGGTGCCTACAGTGTAACCGTTTCGAGCACGTTTGGTAGCTGCTCTGCGGCTGTGAGCGGAAAGCCGGTGTATGTATTGCCCGAACCTAATGTAACCTTTGATGGTGCCAATTTTGAAATCTTGGGCTGTGATGTTGCCTCGAAAGTGCTGGATTTCAAGGTAACCGGCCTTGGAGAAAAGAACGTGGCCTACAGTGTAACGAAAGAGCTGATTCATGATGCCGGTACGCCCGCCGTTCAAACTCCTCTTGCAGAAGGCACTGCGCTTACTGCTCCAACCACTTATTTTAACCAAGATGTAACAAATTATGCAAAAGCACTATCAGATTTCAATGCCGGCACAGAAGGCACAATTACCGTAAACAGCTTAGAACCGGGCTATCTCTACACCGTAACCATTACGAATGTTGATGACCAAATCAGCCGCAAATCGGGCATTACACCTACCGTAACTTATCCTACTTACCAATTTACGGTAGTTCCTGTTCCTGCAACGACGAAGATCAATCACGTTGCCAACGTTGAGTAGTCTTTTTTACGCATAGCGTAGAAAACAAAAAGTAAAACACACCGCCAATCATGGCTCTGCAGTACGTATGGCGCATTGTGGAGCCGGATGTTGGTGATAGGGTGTGCTTAATTGTACCAATTAGTTGAAATGTAAGGTTTACATATTACTATGGGTTGTGGTGTGCACTTTGGGCTTAATCCCCAAAGGCATTGCTCAAGCCCCGCCTGTACAAGTGTGTGCAGACGGAAAGTCGATTTTTGCCATCTCCGGCGATACGCTTTCCTCGTTCCGCTTTAGCATAACCGGTGGCGTATTGCTCGATACTATCAATCGAGACAGTATCGTGGTGCAATGGGGCCTACAAAGTGATGTGCATAGACTTGGAGTGCAGGAAATTGCACTTGGAGGTTGCGAAGGCGAATGGG
>JAITVC010000056.1 GCA_031286005.1 Bacteroidales bacterium | reverse complement strand
CCTCAACAAAGTTAATTCCAAATAAAAGAAATCAATGTATTTAACTTCACATATCCCACAAATCAAGAAACTTTGCGAACAGCATCAAGTTGGTAAGTTGTATGCCTTCGGTTCGGTTCTGACTGACCGTTTTTCAAAGGATAGTGATGTGGATTTGATTGTGAATTTTACAGAAATGCCTTTGGAAAATTATGCGGATAATTATTTTGATTTGAAGTTTTCGCTGCAAGATATGCTTAACCGACCGGTGGATTTGCTTGAAGAACAGGCTCTAACGAATCCATATTTTCTTAAGAATGTGAATGCTACCAAACAATTGATTTATGGATAACGATATTAAAACATGGTTGTATGATATTTCAAAAGCGATTAATGAAATTGAAAGTTATTTTCTTGATCGACCTAAACTCTATGCCGAATATCAGAAAGACCTGCGTACTAAGAGAGCCGTTGAGCGAAATATCGAAATTATCGGCGAAGCGATGAATCGTATCATCAAGCATAAACATACCATAGAGGTCAGCAATGCCCGAAAAATTGTTGATACACGAAATCGGATCAGTCATGGGTATGATACTATTTCAGACGAACATATTTGGAGTATTGTTATCAATCATTTGCCGAATTTGAAAACTGAAATCGAAAACCTCTTGAAGTAACTCCGAATACGTAACCCAACACTAAATATGTTGAAAGACATTCAAAACTTTTTGCAGATTTTTTCCTTGCATAATCTTATGCAAATAGCAATTTACCCTATTTTGAACTTGCATACGCTTATGCAAGTGCCAATTTGCCCTGTTTTGCATTTGCATAGCGCTATGCAAACCGCATTTTACCCTATTTTATCCTTGCATAAGGTTATGCAAGCCCATTTTTACCCTCTTTCCTACTTGCATAGACTTATGCAACCTCAAAATACCATAATTTTTAAACTTTACATAGATGAAACAAATCATTAATCGTTTCAGTTATGCAAATCTGCGTAACGAAGTTCACGTGCAATTGCACGAAAATTTTATCGCTTTAGTTGCGAAACACAAGGTTGAAGAATTGGGCATTAAGGCCATCTACGACCCGTATGTACGTCTGTTCGACGACGAAAAATCTGCATTGGATAGGATTATCAAAAGCGACCTTACGGATGAAATTTTGGCATTAGATGCCAAGCGTGACCAACTGTTCAGAGGTTTTGTGGATGCCGTGAAATCGGGTTTGAATCACTATGATGCCACCAAAGTTGCAGGAGCGGAGAGAATCAACTTCATTTTGGCTCGCTATGGCAACATCGCTGCCCGTCCGCTCGACCAAGAAACGGCGGCTATCAACGACCTTATCCGTGAACTTCAAGAATCGCCAACTTCCGAACAAGCGCTCGCTTTGGGCGTGGGCGAATGGGTTAAATACCTGTTTGAAGCCAACGAGGAATTTGAAGAACTGATGCGCCTGCGTTATAGCGAAACGGCCAAACGCCCCACCATTAACATGCGCCAAACACGTGGCTCGGTGGACAAACTTTTCCGTGCCATGCTCGACCTGCTCGAAGCTTTAATCATGGTCAACGGCAACGAAGATTTCAAAACCTTCATCGCCGAACTCAACGCCGTGATGCAACGGTATGAGAATATCCTCGCTTCTCAAAAAGGAAGGAATGCGAAAGAGGAAACAAATAAAGAATGAGTGTCATCTTGGCCAAAATGAAGAAATTAATAATAAGATTAAAAAACGAAGAAAAATGAAAAAAAAAATAACTACTATAGCTTTTAACATGAGTAAAATTTCCATGACTACTATTATGACATTATTCATAGTATCTGCAATAAACGCACAACAAATGAAAGTTGCCGTATTGGATTTCAAAGCTGGAGCAGGTATAAAGAATGAAGATGCGATTGGAATATCTGGCATATTCAGCACATATTTTATGAATTTTCAAAAATTTACACTTGTCGAACGAACACAAATCGACCGAGTAATCAGAGAGCAAGGATTTCAATATTCTCTATTGACTAATCAGCAAATGGTAAAGGTTGGACAAATTCTGAATGTTCAAAAAATAGTAGTAGGCGATATTAATGTTATAAATGGTGAATATAATGTAGATGTTCGTATAGTGGATGTAGAAACAGGAATTGTAAATGTTGCCGATGGTACCACTTGGTTGAGGGGAAAGTCATATAGAGATTTGATGAGTGGTTTGGCAAACCAGCTAATGTCTAAAATGGATTGGACTTATATTCCACCTGAAACTCCAAAGGTTGTGGAAGCATTTGCAGGCTGCTCGACAGGATTAAATTTGGGACGAGTTTCGTTTGTCTCAAGCCAAACCTGGTCTATTGGTAATCAAATTTGGTCAGACGTAGTACAAGCTACAGGGTGTAGCAAAGCAACATATTATGGTGGTAAATTTATGTATGCTTCCAAGCGTGGAGAGGAATCTAAATCTGACCTTCGTTCAGATTGTCGTTCTAATAACCCCAATTACGATGGCGATTTGTTTTCTTGGTGCACCGTTGCTTGCTATGGAGCTATGCTTTGTCCTTCGCCTTGGAGAGTGCCAACTGTAAAAGATTTTATAGCATTGGGTAAAGCTCTTGGCGGAACCGGAAGTTTTACAACTCTTCGTGATAAATACCTCAATACTTGGGGTGGTGCCTATGGGGGGTACTGCAATGGCAATGGCAATCTAAGCGATTCGGGGTCGCTCGGTTACTACTGGTCGTCCGTAGAGGCCAGTGCAGGCGGCGGTTACGTTTTGCTCGTCAACACGAATGGCTTCATCAACTCACAGAGCAGCGAATCTAAGTACAACGGGTTCTCGCTCCGCTGTGTGCGTTAGT
>JAITVC010000038.1 GCA_031286005.1 Bacteroidales bacterium | reverse complement strand
TTTGCTTTTAGCGATCAGCCTTTTTTTGATGAACCTATTCCAGGTTCGCCGCCAAAATGTCCTGCGATTGATCCCCTTGACCATACTGTACTTTTGCCTAATCCAGATGATTGCCCGTCTTTCTTTATGTGTAGTAATGGTGTACCGATTCTTCAGAAATGTCCGGAGGGTTTGCATTATAACGCCCATCTGGACGTTTGTGATTGGCCTGAAAGTGCAGGGTGTGAATTAGTATCGCCGGATCCTGATCCCGAAGGAGGGGTGATTTAGCATCGCCAGATTAATGTCGTCTGACAAAATTCTTTTAGATTTACAAAAATTAAACCGTAAAAACCGTGAAACACGATTTAACTACCCTTATAAAACGCTTATGCGTGATAGTTGTGCTGTCAAGCGTAACAGGATTGATGTATGCTCAAAATGTTAAAGACGTTGAGCGTAAAAATGCCTCGAAATTTGCCTCATTTGAGAAGGCATTTTCCAAACAACTTTCATCGGCCAAAGATGCCGTTAAATTAATTGGTTTTAGGACTTATCGCATAGAAAAGAATGAAAAGGGAGCCTTGAAACAGATGGCTGCTAAGCATGATGATGCGATGAAACACATTAATATGGTGGTTTCGGAAGATTATTCGTTTTATCGGATTTATTTTCCACTCCACGATGCCATAGTTGTGTGCTGGGGAGAGCTCTATAATGCGAATGAGAAAGGCGTTTTTATCGCATCTTCTCTGAAAAATCCGAACAAACTATTGGTTGTTGGACGAAAGAAAACCGCTACTGTTCGCGGAACGAGTAGCGATCTTGTAATGACCAAACATCGTGTTTTGTTGGGCTATCCTTTTAGGCTTGAAACTCAAAAGGGCGAGAGATTAGGGTATATGGTTGACGGCAACACGTATATATTTGACCTTTCGGCTATCCAAACGTTGCATTATCCGAGAACGGAAAAATTGAATAGCGGTAGCGGGGCGCATAATCATATTTCTTGCTTACAAAATCATGGCGGAAGAACTTCTTCGGAAACCTTTGACATCCATCAAGGCCGGAGTCCGAAAGTTAAAGGTATAAGTATGGATTACAACGGTTGGCAAACCACGAATAAGCGAGAAACAGGAGCGAAGAAACACCTTGTTTTTCCGGGCAGTGATTGTTCTGTTGCTGTTTGCCGTGGGTATTGTTGGAACGAATTATAAGTTTATCTTTTTTTTATTAAAACACAAATACAAAGCGCTATGAAACCATTTTTGAAGTTAAGCATTACCATTTTTGCATTATTCTGTGTGGCTGGTCTTTTTGCACAAGATCGTAATCTTGTTATACGCAGAGCATTAATTGATTTGAAAAGCGATAAATCGGATTATGAAACAAAGCGTCGCGCATGGAATTATATTAGCACGTACGGGAGAGATTCTGTTGAGGCTATGTATGCTTTGGGCGAGTGTCTTCTACGTGGCGTAGAGGTATTAAATATTAGACAGGATGTCTATTTAGGCAGGCGTTGGCTTGAAGCTGCTTCCTTGCGGGGTCATGCGGAATCGAGTAACATTTTGAGTTCATACTATTATCGTGGAAACGCCGGGGTTGAACAAAATTTTGAAACCGCTTTCCATTATGCTCAAAAAGCAGCAGAATCGGGAGATCCTTTATTTGTGCATCGGTTGGGGCATTTTTACGAGCGAGGGTATGGTTGTGAACAAAGTTATGCAATAGCCTTCAAATGTTATCAATACGCAGCGGACCGAAATATCAGAGGCGCTATGCTTGCACTAGGACTTTTTTATCGCAATGGCTATGGCGTAGAGAGAGATACTGCGATTGCCAATTCTTGGTTTGCAAAAGCCAAAAAGTTGGGACATCCTCTTGTGGACGTAGAACTGGCCGAGGCTCCCGAACGTCCGCTTGAAGTTATCCAAGTGACCAAACTACCGGATGCTACTGCTTCAAAAAGAAGTAAATCCGCATCTCGAAAACCAGTTAAACATTCTATTCGAAGAGCAACCGATATTGAGGGGGACTACACGGGAGCACTTATAACCTACGATTGGAGTGGAGAATATCCGTTGAAAGAGAGTTTTTTGGATGTTACGTTTGAACAATCGGGTAAGGATATTGTGGTGAAATGGGTTGAAGAGGATGCAGCCGAAGTGGAGGCTTTGGCCACATTGACGGACTCGGCTTTGGTGTTTCATAAGGCGAAGTATTTCAAAAAAGCCCTTCATGACAGAGGCAGAGATCGTATTGGGGATGAGTTTACGGAATGGCGTTTTGAGAAAGCTGCGTTGAACTATGTTAACGAGGGTGGACAAATTGTGCTGTCGGGCCATCTGCAACTGTATTCTCTCCGCGATAGAGAACCGGGAAGACCTATGTATATGGTTTTGCAGCCCAAGCAACCTCAACCGCAAGAGGAAGTCCTTACAATTAAAGAACCGATTAGTGATGTAAATCCAGAGACGAAAAGACTTGTTTTTGCTTCTCAGGTTTTGGTGTATCCTAATCCGTTTGTTGACTATTTGAATTTGTCTTTTTCGTTGGAAGAACAGAATAGTTGTATGATACAAATCTATTCGGTGTCGGGTGTGTTGGTGTGGGAGCAAAGGCTTGGGGTGTTGGAACCGGGTGTACATCGTTACCAAATGAATACCAGCAACTATGCTAAGGGCAGTTATATTTTGCGATTGATTTGTGGCGATCAGTCGTATTCTCACACTCTAATACGATAATCATCATGAAAAAAATAGCGTTTCTTTTTATGTTTCTGTTCGGCCTTTCTCTGCAATGGGATGGGGACAGGTTGAGTCTTGGGCTAAATCTTCCGGAGGCTATGGCATTTGGGAATGAAAGTGGAAGTGATATTTGTTCGAACTGTGGCCAGTATTCGTGTAGATGCACG